>NZ_JAJEQD010000020.1:0-30615 GCF_020687175.1 Veillonella fallax
CGAACACAGTAGTTAAGCTCATAAACGCCGAAAGTACTTGGCTGGAGACGGCCTGGGAGGATAGGAAGCCGCTGATTGACTAAAATAAAAAGGTCTACCTAAAGGTAGGCCTTTTTATTTTTGCTAGTCTTCGACTAGCTAATCCTGCTAGAGCCGTCTCCAGCCAAGGTTGTACAAGTATTATCTATGTGTATTTAACAATACAGACGGCGTGGGAAGCCTAGGGCAATAGGGCGTAAAGGAGCGCAGCGACGCGTACGTCCATTGCATCAGGTTCGACGAAGCCCTAAAGGATGTGCTGTCCATTAAAACATTGTATTATATATTGCCATGGGCGAGTGTGATAGGAAGCCGCGGCTAGTGGTAGGAGGCAAATCATATCCATCCAGTAACGCGGTGCGAAGTACCAATGTTACTGAACCGTACAACTGTTGAGCTTCTTCAAATACTTGTAATTAAACGATACCGCTGTGCGTAGCACCTATGGTATCGAACCTCAAACTAGTTGAGTAAATTCAAATATATGTAAATTAAAGGCTTTATTCAGATATAATGTGAGACAATATTATCAAACAATAAGATCGTTGAGTATCTTTAAATTATATAATTAAAATAACCGCTATAATTATAAATCATAGCGGTTATTTATAACATTGTATTATTAATTATATATACAAAAAAAGAGCCGCCGAAGCGACTCTAGATTTATTATTCTACACCAACCATTACGCTAGTGGATTTGATAACAGCCACAACTTCTTTGCCTACTGTTAAGCCCAATTCTTTAACAGATTGAACTGTAATGTCAGCAGTAATGATATTATCGTTACCTACATTAATTTTCACAATTGCATTTACGGCACCTTCTTGAATTTCTACGATAGTACCTTTTAATTGGTTTCTTGCGCTTAATTTCATATTTGGCTCCTTATAAGAATTATATAATACATTCAAATTTATATTTATTATATCATTATATATAAAAAAGGCCATGATGTATATCACATCATGGCCTTTTTTATGCATGGAGCGGGCGAAGGGAATCGAACCCTCCTCTCAAGCTTGGGAAGCTCGCATTCTACCGATGAACTACGCCCGCAGGATGTACATATTGTATCATATATGTATCTATACATTCAAGTAAAGTTAGTCGTCATGAATATACCTATAGTGGTAGTTGTATTGTATTGTTATAACAATAGAGGTATAAAGTAATAGAAAAGGAGGCATATGTATGTCAAAGATTTATAAAATCCATAAATGGTTATCTATAATATCTGTAGTGTTTTTCTTAATGTTTTGTATTACTGGGCTTATCCTTATGTTTAGGACTGAGTTAAATGCATGGGCTCAAGGAGGAACACACAATACTTCATCATCTATGGCTATGAGTCAACAAGAAATGTCAATTTTTAATTATGCTGATGAAGGAGCTTCATTAGTTAAGCAAACCTATCCATCTAAGGATATTTTAAATATTTCTCCTGCTATGGGGGCTGGACATATTTTACGTTATCGTATTATTGATTCAGCTGCTACCATAGCTCCTCCAGCACGTATGGGAATGGGTGGTGACTATGCATTATATAATCCTAATACGAAAGCTCTCATTACTACGCATCATGAAACATCTGCTCATCCTTGGGTGCGCAGTATATTACATACTCTTCATCAACTACATACGCGATTAGATCTCGGAAAAACTGGGATTTATATTGTAACAATTTTATCTTTTTTATGTGCTTTATCGATTATTTCTGGTATTTTCTTATATGGTCCATTTCGTAAAAGTTTTGCAAAATCTGCAGTATTGTCAAATCATATGAAATTAAGTTCATTGCATCGAGAGTTTGCAATGGTTGCTACTGTATGGGGATTTATCTTATGTATTACAGGTGTATGGATAGGTGGATTTTTTATTGCCAATGACAGCTATAATGCAGATGTACTACATACTGCAAAGCAAGAGCTTTCATCGGATCAATCCGAAATTTTACAACCATCTGAAGCTATTTCTCGCATTATGAAAGCTTATCCAGATCGTCAGCTTATATCTATTGATTATCCATCCAAATTTAATGACCATCACTATGCATTTTATTTAGGTGCTGAAAATGATGATGATCCTGCTATGTTTTTGGGACAGCCTGTCTATGCTAATTTACATGCTGATTCTGCTAAGGATATGTATTCTACAAAAACAATACCATGGTATTTTACTGGTATGACTACAATGATTAATCTCCATATTCATAATCATAATACAATGGTGCTTAAAATATTATGGGCCATCTGGGATATAGTTCTTATTATAGGTATTATAACAGGCATTATGATGACTATTATAAAGAAATTTGTTAAATCTCGTGCTATGGAATCTAGAGCACCCGTTGAGATACAACATGTTTGGCGTAAACCTATCCTTTATTGTATTTTAGTTCTCCTAGGTTTTATTGTGCCTCTTTGGTCTAATCCAATCACAAATAGTATAGCTGCCATTTGTTTAAGCATTCCACTTATTGGATTCTTAATTTCTCTGATCAGAGGGAATAATTATTAATCAGTATTTTATTAGCTTGCTCCATAAGTATAAGTATGTCGCAAATGTTTGATTACTCTAGACTTAATCCGCATGGTTCATCATTAGTTTATTGATTATTTTCGAAATGAAATGATATAATTAATTTAAATAAATAGTTTTTATGTATGAAAACCTGTATTTATATTTATATTAAAGAAAGTGGTAGTTACTATGAATTATATAAAAGCATTTATTCAGTCTGAATCATCTGGCGGTATTATGCTCTTATTAGCCGCTATTCTTGGTGTTATTACAGCAAATTCTCCTCTAGCAGAACAGTATTTCTCCTTAATGCATGTGTTTTGGGGACCTATGGATATACTGGAGTGGGTAAATGATGGATTAATGGCTCTTTTCTTCCTATATGTAGGGCTAGCAATTAAATCCGAAATGATTTCTGGTGAGCTGAATACAAATTCAAAACGACTACTACCAGTATTAGCTGCTCTTGCAGGCGTTGTGACACCAGCTTTAGTATATTTCTTAATTGCTGGATCTGTGCCTGAGTATACTCATGGTTGGGGAATTCCAACAGCTACTGATATTGCATTTGCCATAGGTGTAATTATGATGCTCGGTAAGCGTGTATCACATGCTATGAAAGCATTTCTTTCTGCATTGGCGGTTATAGATGATTTAATTGCTATTATTGTTATAGCTATCTTTTATGGTGCTGGTGTTGATTTCCCATACTTGATTGGTGCTGCTATCGTTACAGGTGCATTGTGGTATACTAATAAACAGGGGTATGTGAGACCTGTATTATATGGTGTATTAGGTGCAGCTCTCTGGTACTTTGTATTAAAGTCTGGTGTTCATGCAACCATTGCAGGTGTTGTCTTAGCTATGACTATTCCTGCAACAGGTAAACTTGATGGTGAAACAGTATATCCTATGCTTAAATGGGCTGATAAACTGAAGAACTGGGTTAATTTCTTGATTATTCCTTTATTTAGTTTCTTAAATGCTGGTGTATCCTTTGCTGATGTTTCAGCCGATCACCTATTCCATCCTGTTGTACTAGGTGTTTCATTAGGTCTTATTTTAGGTAAACAGTTTGGTATTTTTTCTGCTGTTTTCGTTTTGGTTAAATCTAAAATTATCAAGATGCCTACTAATACAACATGGCCAGAGGTTTATGGTACAGCCATTGTTTGTGGTATTGGTTTTACTATGAGCTTATTTGTGGCCACATTGGCATTTCCACCTGGTGTAACTCAAGAAATGTCTAAAATTGGTATCTTTATAGGATCTATTATTTCTGGTTTATTAGGTGCTATAGTTTTAATTGTGGCTTACAAAATAAGATCTATTAAGAACAAATAATAAACTTATTATATTAGGAAGGAATCATATGGAACGGATATTTGTACTTTTACGTTCTCCTGGTTCGGCTACTGCCGTTTTATTAGGAGCTACACTTATTGCATTAATCGTAGCGAATTCTCCATTGGCAACACAATATATGTCTCTGGTTAATTTAAAACTAGGTCCATTAACAACGATGGAGTGGGTTAATGATGCATTAATGGCGATTTTTTTCCTCTTTGTTGGATTAGAAGTAAAACGTGAATTGGTAAGTGGTGAGCTTAATACGAATGCTAAGCGTATCATGCCAGGTATTGCTGCATTATTTGGTGTGTTAGTACCTGCTATTATTTATTATCTTATTGCAGGCTCTAGTGAAGTGTATGTTCATGGTTGGGCTATTCCAACAGCGACAGACATTGCTTTTGCTATAGGTGTTATAACTGCATTGGGATCTAGAGTTCCTAACTCTATGAAGGTCTTTTTGACCGCCTTAGCTGTTATTGATGATTTGATTGCTATTATCGTTATTGCTATATTCTATGCATCAAATCTGAATCTTTTCTATTTATTTGGTGCCGTTGTTGTAACGGGTTTATTGATTTACTGTAATCGGTCTGGTTATGTTAGATCTTTATCCTATATCATTCTTGGTTTGATTCTATGGTATTGTATACTTCGCTCTGGATTACATGCTACTATGGCCGGTGTAATCTTGGCGATGACAATTCCAGAACGCGGTAAGATTGGTCGTAAATATGTTAGACCAATGCAACATTGGGAACATTATTTATCTAACTGGGTAAGCTTTGTGATTGTTCCTATTTTTGCTTTCTTTAATGCCGGTGTAAGTCTTGCTGGATTCGGTGTAGCAGATTTAACACATCCTGTTGTTTTAGGTGTTGCACTAGGCCTTATTTTAGGTAAACAAATCGGTATCTTTGGTGCTATGTTTGGGATGATCAAGTTAGGTATTGTACCTATGCCAGCAGAAGCTAACTGGAAATTTATTTATGGTACCTCCATTGTATGTGGTATTGGTTTTACTATGAGTATATTTGTTTCTGTTTTAGCTTTTGATCCAGGTCATGCTCAAGAGATGGCTAAGGGTGGCGTATTAATAGGTTCCATCATTTCTGCCGTTATTGGCTATATTTACTTACGCATTATTGGTGCTAAGCGTAAGGAATGCCATATAGGTGTATATCATAACTGCTAAAATTAAATAGTTATTATAAAAGTCTCCATTATTGACTGTCTATAAAATCAAAACGTAAAAACTTTACTTGATTAGGTAGACTTTAATGGAGATTTTTCATTGCTATACTATATTTCTATGATATATATGTAGTACTAGATTTGAGATATAGTTAAAAACGTGCATTATATATGCATTTTTTGTATTGCTATCTCAATATGGTTTATAGATTATTTAAAACTGTATAGTATACTACTGGTGTAAGGTGAGGTGTATATGGTTAAGAAAATAATTATCGCATGTACGCTTGTTTGTATGACTACAATGGTATCTTCCATATCATTGGCAAAAACGATTGATCGGGGACAACGGGGGCACCATGTTAGCAAGGTGCAAACCATGTTAAAGCATCAAGGTTTTTTACATGATTCTGTAGATGGTATTTACGGTCATAATACGGAACAAGCTGTACGGAAATTTCAAAAGTCAAAGGGACTCGCTGTAGATGGTCGCGTTGGTCCTAGTACGATGAATGCTTTAGAAAAGATGGAGACTCGTTATGGTGGACATGGTACAGAATTAAGTCATAATGGTGTACCAAATAAATACTCTCGCGTTTTAACTATGCAAGCTAGTGCTTATTCTGCTCAAGATCCTGGCAATGGTAATTATACGGCTACAGGTAGTCGCTTAAAGAAGGGCATCGTATCTGTAGATCCAAAATTAATTCCATTAGGTACGCGATTATACATTGAAGGTTATGGTTATGCTGTAGCTGATGATGTTGGTGGCGCTATCAAAGGTCATAGAATTGACTTAGCTTATGATTCTCGTTCTGAAGCATTGCAGTTTGGTCGTCAAACTGTGAAGGTTTACGTTTTATAATAAAAACTCTCTAGTACATATAATAGTGTAATAGACTATAAGGTCTAAACTTACAGTATTACATGAGGACTAGAGAGTTTTTATTTTGCCGAATTATAGTGTTTCTATAACCTCGAATATTCGGAAATTATGGTATAATAAATATAGATATATTTGAAATAACTCATGACATTTGTTACATGAGTGTAATCAATAGTTATATGATGAATGGTAAAGGAAATTTTATGGATAAAGTACGGCGCGTGGAACGCATGGTGGCAATGACTAAATTGTTAGTTGATTCACCGCAAAAATTGATTCCTTTAAATTATTTCTGTGATTTCTTTGGCATGGCAAAGTCTACGGTTAGTGAAGACTTAACCTGTGTGAGACAGTCTATGGAGCATTTTCAGCTTGGTACATTAGAAACCGTAGCTGGCGTAGCAGGCGGAGTGCGTTTCATTCCTCATCGTAAGGGTGCTCAAGCTAATGATATTTTACGAGATGTGCAAGCTCGCTTGATGGAGCCAGACCGTATCATTCCTGGTGGGTTTATTTACATGTCTGATATTTTATATGATTGGCATGTAATGACACGCCTTGGGGAAATTATTATGACCCGTTTTATGGACCGCAACCCTGATTATATTCTGACCGTTGAAACAAAGGGGATTCCGTTAGCTGTCATGGTAGCACGAGCTTTCAACAAACCTCTCGTCATTGCTCGTCGTGATAGTAAGGTAACAGAAGGGTCCGCTATTAGTATTAACTATGTAACAGGATCTTCTGGTCGTATTCAAACGATGACGCTTACGAAGAGAGCTATTCCTCCAAATGCTAGGGTTTTAATTATCGATGATTTTATGAAAGCAGGGGGCACTGCAAAAGGTCTTAAAGAACTTGTTTTAGAAATGAGTGGTGTCGTTGTTGGGACCGGTGTTCTTGTAGCAACGGCAGAGCCAAATCCAAAATTAATCGATGATTATGAATCATTATTTACTTTCTATGGCATCGATGAAAATACAAAGAAAATAAGTATAGAGCCAGTATTTGATGAAGAATAAACGATTAATATTACATCCATTATAGTTAGCTATAATAACTATATATTGAGTTTTAGTCTGCTGGCTAATATGATTAGATTAATAGTGTAAATGGTCTAGATATAAGAGATAACAGATAGGAGATTACTATGAATATTGCAAGCCTTATTTTAGCTGCTGGTAAGGGTACACGCATGAAGTCTAAGTTGCCAAAGGTATTGCACAAGGTTGGTGGTAAGGCGATGGTAGAGCGCGTTCTTGAAACGGTTCAGTCTATCGGTACAAATCGCGATGTGGTTATCGTAGGCTTTGGCGGTGATGCGGTACATAATTACTTGGGGGACCGCGCTGAATTTGTTCGTCAAGAAGAGCAAAATGGTACAGGTCATGCTGTAAAAATGGCTCAACCAGTACTTGGCGATTATGATGGTACTATCTTATTACTTTGTGGCGATACACCACTTGTTACAAAAGAAAGTTTAGAAGCACTGTTAGAAGAACATAAAAATTCTGGTGCAGCAGCGACAATTTTAACAGCTCATATGCCAGATCCAACAGGTTATGGCCGTATTATCCGCAATGAAGAAGGTTCTGTAGTTCGCATTGTAGAGCAAAAAGATGGTAAACCAGAGGAATTAGCTGTTCAAGAAGTTAATACAGGCATGTATGCTTTTGATAGTAAAAAATTATGGCCTTGCTTAGACCAATTATCTGATGATAATGCACAAGGTGAATTGTATATCACAGATGTAGTTGGTATTCTTGTAAATGGTGGCGACAAGGTAAGCGCATATATGACAAAGGACTTTGAAGAGTCTCTAGGCGTAAACTCTCGCTTGCAATTAGCGGAAGCCGAAGCTATTTTGAAACATCGTAAAAATGTTGAGCTAATGACAGCTGGTGTTACTATTATTGATCCAGCCAATACATATGTAGCTCCAGAGGTAACAGTAGGAGCTGATACAATCTTGCATCCTGGCACAATCCTCGAAGGAAATACTGTCATTGGTGAGCGCTGTGAAATTGGTCCACATACTCGTTTGACGAATGTAAAAGTAGGTAATGATACGATTATTCACTTCACATATGGTCATGACTGCGAAGTAAAAGACGGTGTAGATGTAGGTCCATATGTTCACTTGCGCCCTAATACCGTGCTTGGTAATAAGGTTCATGTAGGTAACTTCGTAGAGGTTAAAAACTCCAATGTTGGGGAAGGTACTAAGTTCCCACATCTTTCCTATATCGGCGACAGCGACGTAGGCTCTGGTGTTAATATTGGCTGCGGTACGATTACTGTAAACTATGATGGTAAAGTTAAACATCGTACGACAATTGGCGATGGTGCTTTTGTAGGCTGTAATAGTAATTTAGTAGCTCCTGTAACAGTAGGTAATTATAGCTATGTAGGTGCAGGTTCTACCATTACTAAAAATGTACCAGATAAGGCGTTAGCCGTAGGCCGTAGCAAGCAAATTGTGAAAGAAAATTGGGTAACTGATGATACTTTCAAAAAGAAATAAAAAAATATTATAATTTTTTAACACAATTAGGGCAAAATAGTATACAATAAAAAGGCAATAGTGTGTATCTGTAATGGATGATTATGGATAAGTAACCAGTATAGGAACAAATGAAAGGGTAACAAAATGGCATTTGAAGACGGCAAAAAACTTAAAATTTTCACAGGTAATGCGAATCCTGCATTGGCAAAGGAAATTTGTGATTATTTAGGTTTGCCTTTAGGTGAAGCATTTGTAGGTCGCTTTAATAATGGCGAAGTACAAATTATGATTGATGAAAGCGTACGTGGCAAAGATGTATTTATCATTCAACCAACTAGCTATCCTGTAAACGACAATTTGATGGAATTAATGGTTATGGCTGATGCGTTGAAACGCGCTTCTGCACGCCATATTACTGCTGTAGTACCTTACTATGGCTATGCTCGCCAAGACCGTAAGACTCGTGGCCGTGAACCAATCACAGCAAAATTAGTAGCAAACTTGATGCAAACATCTGGTATTACACGTCTTGTAACAATCGACTTGCATGCAGGTCAAATTCAAGGCTTCTTTGATGTGCCTGTAGATCATTTATATGGTGCTTCTATTTTGGCTAAATACATTAATGAAAAAAATCTTGAAGATGTGATTGTTGTATCTCCAGACCTTGGCGGTGTAACTCGTGCTCGTGATTTGGCTGACCGCATCGGTGCGCCAATCGCAATTATCGAGAAAAAACGTCCTGAACCAGGCGTAGCTAAAGTTATGAACCTTATTGGCGATGTAAAAGGTAAAAACTGCATCATCGTTGACGATATTGTAGATACAGCAGGTTCCCTTGTAGAAGGCGCTAAAGCATTAGAAGAATTTGGTGCAAAATCTGTTATGGCTGCTGTTACCCATGCTGTATTAACAGATCCAGCAAGTGAACGTATTGCAAACTCTAACATTAAAGAGCTTATCGTAACAAACACAATGCCATTGCCAGAAAATTGCAAATTAGACAATGTAACTCAATTATCTGTAGCTCCATTATTGGGCGAAGCAATTATGCGTATCTTTCATGAAGTTTCAGTAAGTAATTTATTTGATAAATAATAGGTGATTCTTGAAATTAGTAGTAGGCCTTGGTAATCCAGGCAAGCAATATGAAGCGACAAAACATAATATTGGATTTATGGTTATCGATGCCATTGCCGATAGCGTACCTCACACGCCTTGGAAAGAGGAACAACGTGCAGAGGTGTGCAGTATTACTGTAGATGGTGAGAAGGTATTGCTTGTAAAGCCACAAACATTTATGAATGCCAGTGGTGAGTCTGTCGGTCCCTTGATGCGGTATTATAAGATTGACCCATCTGATGTGTATTGCATTTATGATGATATGGATTTACCGGTAGGCAAATTACGTATTCGACTAAATGGTAGTTCTGGTGGGCATAATGGGATTAAATCCTTGATTTCCCATATAGGCACAGAAAACTTTCCACGTTTCCGCGTAGGTATTGGCCGTCCATTACCACAATGGACTGTCATTGATCATGTGTTAGCACCATTTAGTGAAGAATCACAAGAGAAGGTACAAAAAGGTATCAAGGATACTGTGAAAGCAGTCTTAGGTACTTTAGAGGTGGGCATCGATAAAGGGATGAATCAATTTAATCCTAAGCGTCGTCCACAGCGATAAATAACATGCATAAGGGCATGAGTCTCATTGAGATTCATGCCTTTTTTACGAGGTACATATGAGTAATCAAGAAAGAATGCCTTTTGTAGAGGCCTTAGAATCATATAAAAAACAACATTTTGTGCCTTTTCATACACCAGGCCATAAGATTGGTGTAGAAGCACCTCAACTACTAAAAGACTGGATGGGGCCAGCATTACCATATGACTTAGGTGTTATGTATGCCTTAGATGATTTACATGAACCTGAAGGGGAATTAAAAGAGGCTCAGGACTTAACAGCCCAGTTATATGGAGCTGATCATTGTTGGTTCTCCATTAATGGTACTACTGCTTTAATTGAAGCGATGATTATGGGCACCGTAGGTCCTGATGAAACCATTATTATTCCTCGAGAAGCACATCGTTCCGTTATTAGTGGATTAGTGTTATCTGGTGCCAAGCCTATCTATATGGATTGCCAATTTGATGCTCGTTGGGGGATTCCATTAGGCGTATCGTTGGAGGATGCTGTTAAAACCATGGATGCCCATCCAGAGGCAAAGGCGATTCTCTTAGTGTATCCAAACTATTATGGTGTAGGTGTAGATATTGTAAATATTGTAAAAGAAGCGCATAAACGAGGAGTGATTGTTCTTGTTGATGAAGCTCACGGACCTCATTTACCATTTTCAAAAAATTTACCTATCGAGGCCATTGCAGCAGGTGCAGACTTAGTAGCACAAAGCACACATAAATCGGTAGGTTCATTAACACAAACATCATGGCTATTAGGGCAAGGTGAAAGACTTAATAAACGTCGCATTACACAAATGCATCAAATGTTACAAAGTACGAGCCCAAATTATATTTTTCTTGCTTCCTTAGATATGGCTCGCCATCAATTGGCTACAGTAGGTGAAGACCTAATTCGTCGAACCGTGGAATTGAGCTTATATTTACGTAGTGAATTACATAAGATTTCTGGTATTACTACTATGGAATACAGAGACATAGAAGATCGAGTGGTAAACTATGACTGTACCAAGGTACTCATCGATGCTAAAGAACTAGGTCTTACAGGTGTTGCATTTGAACGGATGTTACGAGACCATCGTATTGAGGTGGAGTTAGTACAAGCTCATCATGTGCTAGTACTCATTACCATTGGTGATACAAAAGAGTCAATAACGGCTCTTATTCAAGCAGTACAAGCTATCAGCGATACGGTGTTAAGTACATCTTATAAATCAAATAATATAAAGGATGAGAATTTGCAAAATCTTAGCAAACATTCAGCAGTATTGCCTGAGCCTATTGTAAGAGTAACGCCTCGCAATGCTATGTATGCCAATCGGGAGCAAGTACGGTTACAAGACGCACTTCATCGTATAGCAGGTGAGACTATTGCTTATTATCCTCCAGGTATTCCTTGTGTAGCAGTAGGTGAAGTGATTAGTGAGTCTGTGTTACAATATATAGAGAAGCGTAAGGCTCTAGGTTATGTACCGAATGGGGCTGATGATATGACATTGGAAACAATTTGGGTGTTACAGGAGTAATTATGGGGACTTTAATCATACTAGAAGGTGGAGATGGCAGCGGTAAGGCTACGCAAACTAAACTATTAGTAGAGCGATTAACCAAGGAAGGTCATGCAGTTAAATCTGTAAGCTTTCCGAATTATGATAGCGGTGCTGCTATGCCTATAAAAATGTATCTAGCTGGAGAATTTGGCAAAGATGTGCATGATGTAAATCCTTATGTGGCAAGCTCTATGTACGCTATCGATCGCTTTGCTTCCTTTAGAACTGATTGGGAACAGTTCTATAAAAATGGGGGCATCATCATTGCAGATCGTTATACGACATCTAATATGGTGCACCAAATGGTAAAATACGACGATCAGAAGGAACGTACTGCATTTTTAGATTGGCTTGAAGACTTTGAGTTTAATAAATTTGGCTTGCCTACACCTGATGCAGTATGTCTCTTAGATATGCCTCTTGAAGTGAGTGAAGCTCTTATGGCAGAGCGCACTGGTAAAACGGGAGGTAATACAGGGGATATTCATGAAGGAAATCATCAGTATTTAGTAGCTGTTCACGATGCTTATGAAGAGCTAGTAGAACGCTATCAATGGCACCGTATTCCATGTGCTATTAAAGATGGTGCTGGTCAATATGGGTTACGTACCATAGAAGATATTCATAACGATGTATATCAAGCAGTAGTAAATCTACTACCTTAGGATAGGGCGACTCTTTTAAAAGTCGCCTTTTTCTTATATAATATTAATATTGAGCATGTATTGATAGGAGGGGCTATGACATATTTTGATTCTATAATTGGTCAAGATTCGATCAAGGCACACCTATCGGAACTTGTAAGTCGTAATGCATTACCGCATAGCCTTTTGTTTTATGGTGAAGCAGGTCTTGGCAAGCTAGATATGGCCATAGGTCTAGCGTCTCTATTGTTGGGACGCCAAGTATTTTCTCAACCAAAGGGAGAAGCGTATTTAGCAGATGTAAAAGAAGCACGTCTTGCCAATGGTGAGACGGAAAAACGCATCGAAGCAGAAGGTTTACCTATCTATATGGATAAGGGAGATGCCTTTTGGATTCGCCCTATGAAGACGACACTAAAAGTAGAGCAGTGGTATTCATTATTGCAAGATCATCTGTCAGTAGCGGGGAATGGTAACCGCGTTGTCATTGTGGAGGACTTTCACACGGCTAATGCAGTTATGGCAAATGCTATGCTAAAAACCATTGAAGAGCCGCCTGAACAGGTGTATTTCATCATCATTACGAACAAGATTAACACTGTGTTGCCAACTATCATCTCTAGATGTATGGGGGTAGGCTTTAACAGTGTTGATATAGATACAATTCGCACAGCTCTCGTAGAGCGTGGCATCACAGGTGATATTGAGCAGGCTTTATTAGCTGGTCATGGTAATCCACAGTTAGTAGAAAAATTGGCTACGCAAGGTCGCATTGAAATGCTAGAGTTAGCCGTTAAGGTAATGGATACCCTTGCCTTTGAAACACGATGGTTTTCTATGATTTCCTTAGCTTGTGAAAGTTTGCCTCGTGAAAGCCTAACAGAATTGATGCACTGGTTGCGCCTCGTAAGTAGAGATATGATGGCTCTTAAGATGGGTGCACAAGATGGACAATTACAAGTACCTATGTACAAAACTCAATTATTACGATTGTTACCGCGCTGGTCTATGCAAGCATTGGCTAAGGTTATTACCGAAACATTGCAAGCAGAACGGGCTTTGCGTTTACATATAAAAACCGCTCTCGTGGTGGACGGTCTTTGTATCGCCCTTCATGATGCTCGGGAGGAGGACTAAATGCTAACCATAGTTGGCGTACGCTTTAAAAAGGCGGGGAAGATTTATTATTTTCTGCCTGAACAATTAGAACTATCCGTTGGTGATGGGGTTATCGTTGAGACGGCACGTGGCGTCGAATACGGTACTGTTGTGATTGGACCTAAAGAGGTCTTTGAAGATACTGTTGTAGCTCCTGTTAAGCCTGTTATTAGAAAGGCAACACCAAAAGATTTAAAACAAATCGAGAAGAATAAAGAACGGGAAGAAAAAGCCTTTGAAATTTGTCTCGAAAAAATTGGTAAACGTAAGTTACCTATGAAACTCATCAATGTGGAATACACATTTGATATGAATAAAATTATATTCTTCTTTACAGCGGATGGTCGTATCGACTTCCGAGAACTTGTTAAGGATTTAGCAACTGTATTTAGAACACGTATCGAGTTGCGCCAAGTAGGCGTTCGTGATGAGGCTAAGGTACTCAATGGTATCGGCGCTTGTGGCCGACCTTTATGCTGTTCTAATTTTTTAGGTGATTTTACACCTGTTTCGATTCGCATGGCTAAGGATCAAAACTTGAGCCTAAACCCAACGAAGATTTCTGGTGTTTGTGGTCGTTTGATGTGCTGCCTTAACTATGAAGATGATTTATATAAAAAGGGTGGCGACCTATATGTTAAGAAGGAACGACCTCAAGCTCCTCAAGATGTAGCACCTCCTGGGATTGGTAAAGAGGTCGTTACCGATGAAGGTATTGGTAAGGTCTTAAAGGTAAATCACCATAAACATACAGTGAAGGTACAGCTCGAAGCAGGTCGCACTATCGATTTGAAATGGTCCGAGGTGGCATTGCCTGATGAATGATCAAGAACGACTTGATGATTTAATTATAGATGGCTTACAGATTTATCAACGGACGGATATGTTTCGCTTTTCCTTTGATGCCATTGCACTCATTCACTTTTGCCAGTTCAATGATCGGCATTCCTATGTTGACCTTGGCACGGGAACAGGTGTTATGCCGCTCATAGGTACGTCCTTAGGGGCAGGCCACATAACGGGTATTGATATTAATAAAACTCTTATCGAGTTAGCTCAGCGCAGTGTAGCTCACAATCACAAACAAGATGTGGTAACTATGGTATGTAGCGATTATCGGCACATATCGTATCGCGATGTACAGGACAAACCATTTGATGGTGTTATTGTAAATCCCCCTTTTTATGACTGTGAAAGCGGTGCAAAGCCTACATCTGAAGAACGGGCCTTGGCACTTCATGATGAACATACCTCATTAGAAGATGTTTTGAAGGCTGTACAATCTTTTATTAAGTGCAAAGGGCGCTTGTGGATGATTTATAGTGCTAGTCGCTTACAATATGTGCTACATGAACTGGAAGCCGCTAACTTTCAAGCTAAGCGCATTCGGTTTATCCACGGTATGGTAGATAAGCCGGCAAAACTTGTGCTAATAGAGGCTCTCTATCAAGGACAGACTGGCCTTGTATTAGAACCACCACTCATCGTTTATGAGAAACCAAATGTGTACACAAAGGAGGTGGCCTCTTGGTATGAACAATAACGAATGGGGCACCTTATACTTGGTGCCTACACCGATTGGTAATTTAGAAGATATGACGTATCGCGCAGTTCGTATCTTAGGCGAAGTAGATGCTATCGCTGCTGAAGATACGCGTCATACGGGTATATTATTAAAACATTTTGATATTAAGAAGCCTTTGATTTCGTATCATGAACATAATAAGGAAGAAAAGGGTACTTATATTATGGAGCTTTTATTAGAAGGCCAGTCCATTGCTTGCGTTAGTGATGCGGGTATGCCTGCTATATCTGATCCAGGGGCTGACCTAGTAACGAAGGCTATTGAAAAAGACATAACGGTAGTACCATTGCCTGGTGCTAATGCAGCACTGACCGCACTTATTGCATCTGGCTTAGATACTAAATCCTTTACCTTTGCAGGTTTCTTACCGAAGCGGGGTAAACATCGAGTTGAAGAATTACAACGACTTTCACAAGTAACGGGCACCTTGATGTTTTATGAAGCACCCCACCGATTGCAAGAGGTCTTACAAGATATGTATGAAGCCTTTGGGAATCGATCCATAACGGTGGCAAGGGAATTGACGAAGAAGTTTGAAACCTTTGTGCGCACCGATTTGGAAAACCTTGTAAATGATTTGGATCAGCTCACCTATAAAGGGGAATTTGTTCTCATCGTAGGTGGCGCTGATACGATTGAGTCCGATACTAGTGAAGTTTCGGGTGAACCAGTATCGTATGTAGATGCTGTACAAGCCCTTGTAGATACAGGGATACCTAAGAAAGAAGCAATTCGCCAGGTGGCAAAACGTTTTAACGTTTCCCGCCGGGATGTATATAATATTGTAGAACGTTAAACCTTCCCATTCGAAGGTTAGAAGGAGACTCATCATGGGAGACACAAAAAAAACGTATTATATTACGACACCAATTTATTATCCAAGTGCTAAGTTGCACATTGGTCATACCTATTGTACATCTGTAGCCGATACAATTGCGCGCTTTAAACGCTTAGCTGGCTATGATGTGCGTTTCTTAACTGGTTCTGATGAACACGGTCAAAAAATTCAACGTGCTGCAGAAGCACAAGGTATTACACCTCTTGAATATACTACAAATATCGTAAACGGCTTTAAAGCATTGTGGGAAAAAATGCATATTTCCAACGATGACTTCATTCGTACTACTGATGAACGCCATGAGAAGGTAGTACAAGAGCTTTTCACTAAAGCGTATGAAAAAGGCGATATTTACAAGGCTGAGTATGAAGGTTGGTATTGTACACCTTGTGAAACATTCTGGACTGAGCAAAAGCTAGGTGAAAATCATACATGCCCAGATTGTGGTCGTCCTGTAGAAAAGGTTAAAGAGGAAAGCTACTTCTTTAAACTCGCTAAATATACAGATCAATGGTTGAAATTTATCGAAGAAAACCCTGATTTTATTCAACCTGAATCTCGTCGTAACGAAATGATCCAATTCGTAAAACAAGGACTTGAAGACTTAGCTGTATCTCGTACATCCTTTGACTGGGGTATCAAGGTACCATTTGATCCTAAACATGTCGTATATGTTTGGTTCGATGCATTGGTAAACTATATTAGTGCCCTTTCTCCATTTGATGGTGATGGTGAATTATATAAAAAATACTGGCCAGCAGATCTTCACTTAGTAGGTAAGGAAATCGTACGTTTCCATACAATTATTTGGCCTATGATGCTCATGAGTCTTGAATTGCCATTACCTAAAAAGGTATTTGGCCACGGTTGGATGATCGTTGACGGCACTAAAATGAGTAAATCCTTAGGTAATGTTATCGATCCTATTCCATTGATCGATACATATGGGGCAGATTCCTTGCGTTATTATTTATTGAGTGAAATTACGCTCGGTAATGATGGTAACTTTACATTGCCTAACTTTGTGACAAAAATCAATGCGGACTTATCTAATGACTTAGGTAATTTGTTGAACCGTACCATTGCGATGATTGAAAAATACCATGGTGGTGTGATTACAAAATGCGATGATATGGACGATTTGGATTGTGATGTATCCACATTAGCCGTTCAAACTGCAAAAGATTTTGAAGCGGCTATGGAAAATATGGAGCTTAATAAAGCGATTAAATCCGTATGGGCCTTTATTGGTCGCATGAATAAATACATTGATGAAACAATGCCTTGGGTATTGGCTAAATCTGAAGATGCTCATGATAAAGAACGCTTACAATCTGCTATGTATCACTTGGCAGAAGCATTGCGTATCATTGCAATCTTAGTAAGCCCTGTCATCCCTGTAGGTGCTCCAAAAATCTGGGACCAATTAGGACTTGCAGGCTTTACAGATGCTACTCTTGAGGATGCAAAAGTTTGGGGCTTAATTCCAACAGGTACAAAAGTTGTAAAAGGTGATCCTATTTACCCACGTTTTGAAATTCCTGAAATGGTAGAAGTTGTTGTGGAAGAGAAGATTGAAGAAGCTGTAGACACATCTAATATTCCACCATTAAAAGAAAATATTACGTACGATGATTTTGAAAAATTAGATCTTCGTGTAGCAAAAGTTGTAAGCTGTGAAAAGGTTCCTAAGTCCAAGAAATTATTGAAATTTGTATTGGATATCGGTATTGAAGAACGCACAGTATTAAGCGGTATTTCTCAATATTATGAACCAGAAGCTATGGTTGGTAAAAAGGTAATTTACTTGGCTAACTTGGCGCCTAAAAAGATGATGGGCATTGAGTCTTATGGCATGATTTTGTCCGCATCTGATTGGGAAGAACATTTAGAGGTAACAAATATCGAATCTTTACCAGCAGGAAGTGTGGTTAAATAATGAAACTCTTTGATTCACATGCTCATGTAAATGACGGTCGTTTTGACAACGACCGCAATGAGATGTTACAAGCTTGCTTTGATGCAGGCGTAGAATACATTATGATTCCAGGTGTTGATCGAGGTACTGTTGAATCAGGCCTAGCTTTAGTGGAGCAGTATGACCGTTTATATGCCGCTGTAGGTACACATCCTCATGAGTCTAAAGATTTTACAGAAGAAGACTATGAGTTCTATAAGGATCAAGCTCTTAATAATGATAAGGTACGTGCTATTGGTGAAATTGGCTTAGATTATTACTATGATTTTTCTGACCGTGAAACACAGAAACGCGTATTCATTCGTCAACTAGAGCTTGCTCGTGAAGTAGATTTACCAATTATCATTCATGACCGTGATGCACATGGTGATATTATGAATATCTTGCGCAATGAGGGGAAGGATAATTGGGGTATTTTCCACTGCTATTCTGGTAGCTGGGAAATGGCAAAAGAAGCTATTAAATTAGGATTCTACATATCCTTTGCGGGCCCTGTAGTATTCCCTAAATCTACAAATCTTAAAGAAGTGGCTAAACAAGTACCGTTAGATCGAATTCTTATTGAAACAGATTCCCCATATTTGACACCACCACCATTTAGAGGCCGTCGCAATGACCCAAGCAAGACTCAGTTTGTAGCAGAGGAAATTGCTGGACTAAAAGGTATGGATGTAGATGAGTTCTGTGAGATTACCTATAATAATGGTAAACGTGTATTTGGTATTGAATAATTTTGATGTTAGTCAACATAAATGCTGGTAAATAAAATATTGTAAACGTCTAATGGCATTGTTCTAATTCTTAGGATATCTATTCAGAATCATTAGAATCATACATTATGAAACGCGATTCTCCCTTAGCGGTGAGAATCGCGTTTTTCTATGGTATACTAAAGTATATTCATACTGAACTATAGTAAGTCGAGGTTAGTAGCATGAAACGTATTGCATTTATAGATTTAGGATCCAACTCCGTTCGTTTTGTCATTTATGAGATTTCTAAGACCGGTAGTTATCGTCTCATATATCAAGAAAAAGAGAGTGTCCGCTTAAGTGAAAATATGTGGGGCACTCATGAGTTAACAAATGAGGCAATGGAGCGCTCTCTGCGTGCTTTAAAAGGCTTTGTTCATATGGCTGACGCTATGGAGGTAGATACCATAAAAGCTGTTGCTACGGCTGCAGTACGTCTAGCTAAAAATGGGGATGCTTTTATTAAAGCCGTAAAAGAACGAACAGGTCTAGATTTAGAATGTATTGCTGGTGAAGAAGAGGCGCGCCTTGGATTCCTTGGGGTTATCAATACGATTGGCCTTAAAGATTTTATTATTTTTGACTTAGGCGGTGCTAGTACAGAGGTAACGCTAGTAAAAAATCGACATATTGTGAAAGCTGTTAGTCTACCTATAGGGGCACTTACCTTAACTGGAACCTATCAAAAGGGCGATGAGTATACCCCTAAAGAACTAGAAAAAATGACGAAGGCTGTAAAGAAAACCATTAAGGAACATTATTGGCTTCATAATGTGAAGCTTCCTCTATTAGGTATTGGCGGTACAGCTCGTAATATTGCAAAAATAGATCAACGTAAGTTATCATATCCCATTACGAAACTACATAACTATGAGTTACCATATCATAGATTTCACGAAATCTTAGAAGATGTAAAAGGTAAATCCTTAGAGGCCCGTAAAAAAATTAGTGGCTTATCATCGGAACGTGCAGATATTATTATTGCAGGACTCACCATAGTGGATGAGCTGTTTAACTATGTAAATGCTAAGACCCTTGTTGTAGGCGGTTGTGGTTTGCGTGAAGGTTTATTCTACGATTATTACGGTGAGTACTATTTAGGCGGAAATTCTATAATCGATGATATTCTAGTTCATTCTGCAGAGAATGTACTATTAGGTATGATAAAGCATGAGCTCGTGCATGCTAAGTATATTACGAAATTAGCCACTACTTTATATGATGCATTAGAGCCACTCCATAAGGCCGATAAGAATTTTAGACGATGTTTGATTGCAGCGGGACTGTTGCATGATATAGGTAAACGAGTTAATTATTATAGTCATGCTCGTCATGGCTGCTATATGCTCGTCAATAGTAATTTATATGGGATTTCTCATGTTGAACAGGCGTTTAGTGCATTCTTAGTCATGAATTCTCATGGATTGACGCCAAAGGAATATAAGAATTTCTTATATGGTAAATTGTTAGATCAAGAACAACGCTCATTAGGTCAAAAGCTTTCTATTATTTTAGCGATTGCAGAGGCTCTTGATGAAAGCCATGAACAATTTATCAAACAGTTAGAGGTAAATATTAAATACACTAGTGTAGTCATAAAAGTGTTCTATTTAGAAGGACGCGATGTGAGTGTCACTAGAACGGCGGTAGAAAAACTTTCAAAATCATTTAAAAAAGAATTCGAGAAATCCTTAGAAATAGAATGGCATGAATCTCGTAAGGAGGCATAATGGCATTACCAAAAACATTACGATATGCAGTACTACATGTGGGATCCAGTAGCATGAGTATTACCATATTAGAATATAAAGGCATAGATGATGTACGTGTTATAGATTATGCGGCGCGGGAGGTAACCTTTGGGGAAGAATTATTTCAAACATCTCGCTTGAGCTTTAAAACAATTGAAGAAATCTGTCATATTTTAAAAGGTTATAAGCAATTAATGGCAGATTATGGCGTGAGTCGTTCTAAACTATATGGTACGACCGTAATACGCGAAGCCGCTAATCGTCGTAGTATTCTAGATCAAATCTATATTCAAACGGGGATGCGCGTTGAGGTCATCGATATGCCGAAAGAGGTATATTACAAATATGCTTTGCTATATTACAAGATGACGCATCAATATAAACTGACAGATCCTACTAAGGCAACATTATTCTTGGATATTACATCTGGTGGGGTAGGCTTAACGGTTTGGCGTGGTGAGAATTTATTGTTCCAACGCAATATGCATAGTGGGTCCTTACGGGTTATGGAGTCATTTAATCGAAATCAACGATCTTCCATATCATTCCCAAGGGCTATTACAGAATACTTACATCGTATGATTGGCCCCCTTCGTGAAGAATTACAAACTTTCAATATTAATAGTATCGTCTTATCTGGTGATGAGGCGCAATATATGACTCATTTAATGGGACAAGAAAATAATAAAGAAGACATTATTACTATTGAGCCAGAACGATTTAAAGGGCTTATCAATTCTTTTGACGGTGTGACAGCTACCAAGTTGATGAATCGTTATAAATTACCTGAATATAAGGCCAATATTTTAATGCCTACCATGATTTTATTTAATGAAATCATTACAGCCATAGAACCTAAATCATTAATTTTCAGTAGCTTTTCATTCTCTCAAGGCATTAGTTGGTTCTACGGTGTGGAAACCGAGAATAATCCGTTTATGTATCAATTGCGTGAACAAAATGCACAGTTAGCGCGTGCTGTTGCTGCAAGATATCATACAGACCGAATTCATGATGCCGAGGTAGAGCGATTTAGCTCCTTATTCTGTAAAGCATTGCGACATAAAGGTTTACCAGAACGGTGGGGCTATCTATGTCGTATTGCAGCCATTCTTTGTTCTGTAGGCAAGTTCGTTAATTTACGAAATCATGGAGAGCATGCGTATCATATTGTAATGGGGACAGATATATTTGGCCTTTCAGAAGAAGAAAAACAAGTAGTTGCTAATGTTGTGTATTACCACTACAAGGGAACTCCAAATGATGACGACGCATATTTCAATGCATTAACAGAATTACAAAAAATTCAAGTTACCAAGCTGGTAGCCATCATTCGGGTTGCTTGTGCACTCGATGCAGGTAGTAACCAAAAAATCTCTGAAGTAACATTAGAAGAACGAGATAATGTACTTTATGTATTCTGTCGTACTAATGAGGATATTTCATTAGAATGGTGGACCTTTGACCGTGATTCGGAATATTTTACAGAGATATTTGGTATGGAAATTGTACTAGTAAGGGGAGGGGACCGTCATGTTCAGTAATGCAAAGTATTATTTTAACCGTGAATTATCTTGGTTAAAGTTTAATCAGCGCGTTTTATTAGAGTCTATTGATACTAATACTCCTTTATTAGAACGACTTCGATTTATTGCTATTGCTAGCTCTAATTTAGATGAGTTCTTTATGATTCGTGTGGCTGGGTTACGTCATCAAGTGGTTAATGGTATTGTTAAGTACGATGCGGCTCATATGGATGCTAAGGCACAGTTAAAGGCTATTGATGAGTCTGTACAGCGCCTCGTATCGATGCAAAGTACATATTTAAAGAATGTATTGTGTGAATTAGAATCTCATGGATTTTATTTTACCTATCCAGATCAGTTAGACGTAAAATCAAAGGCTTGGTTACGGCACTATTTTGAAGAACATATCTACCCGGTTGTAACACCTCTAGCCGTTGACTCTGGACATCCATTTCCATTTTTAACAAACCATACTATTAATGCCATTGTACGTATTTTTCAAGTATTGCCAGATGGTACAAAAGATTATAAAATTGCAATCTTACCAATTCCGTCTGTACTAAATCGTATCATTGAAATACCTAGCCGTAGCAATAAGGAACATCGCTTTGTATATTTGGAGGATGTGATTACATATTATGCTATTCAATTCTTCCAAGGTTATGGTATAGAAGATTTTATGGTGTTCCGTATAACTCGTGATGCGGATTTAGAAATTGATGAAGAAGAAGCAACAGATTTGCTTTCTGAGGTAGAAGCATCTTTGCGTCGTCGACGTCGTGGTGATGCGGTACGATTAGAGGTTTGTGGTGATGTAAAGGATAATCTGTTAGACTTTGTACTCACCAGTGTTGAATTAGAGCCAAAGGATGTATATCGTATAGATGGTCATCTTGATTGTCGTATGTATTTTGATTTCTGCAATTATCCAGGTCTCGATCATCTTCGTTATGCTCCATTTGAACCTAAACTTCCTAGTGAATTAGTAGATCATGAAGGGGAAAGTCTATTCTCTGTTATTGGAAAGCAAGACTTATTTGTTCACCATCCCTTTGAGTCTTTTGCGGTGGTAGAACAATTTATAGCACAAGCAGCTACGGATCCAGATGTATTGGCTATTAAACAAACATTATATCGCGTCAGTGGCGATTCGCCTATTATAGCTTCACTTATAAAAGCGGCTGATAATGGAAAGCAAGTAACCGTACTTATGGAGGTTAAAGCACGGTTTGATGAAGAAAATAATATTCATATGGCACGCCGTCTAGAAAAGGCTGGCTGCCATGTTATTTATGGCTTGAAAGGACTTAAAACTCACTCCAAGATTACCATGGTTGTTCGCAGGGAAGATGCGGGTATTAGGCGTTATGTTCACCTAGCTACAGGTAACTATAATGGCAAGACAGCACGAATGTATACGGACTGTGGCATATTCACATGTAATGACGAATATGGCGACGATGCATCTCGCTTCTTCAATTTAATTTCTGGTTATTCCGATCCTCCAATTTGGAATAAATTTATTGTAGCCCCTTTAAATTTGCGGGAAAAGATAATGGAATTGATTGACCGTGAAATCGAATTCGCAAAACAGGGAGAAGAGGCATATATCATTGGCAAAATGAATTCCTTGCTCGATAAAGAAGTCATTGCTAAACTATATGAAGCTTCTGCTGCAGGTGTTCGTATTGATCTTATCGTTCGTGGTATCTGTACACTACGGCCTGGCATTGCAGGTGTTAGTGATAATATAACGGTTCGTTCCGTCGTAGGGCGTTTCTTAGAACATCATCGTTTATTCTATTTCCGTAATGGGGGGAATGAAAGTCTATTCCTATCTAGTGCAGATTGGATGCCGAGAAATTTAAATGAACGTGTAGAACTTATGATTCCTATTGAAGATAAACGTCATAAGGAGCGCGTTAAAGGTATTTTAGATTTATATTTAGAAGATACCTTAAAAGCTCATATTATGAGAGCAGATGGCTCGTATCGTAAAATTAATGATAGAGAACATCCAATTTCTGCTCAAGAGGAACTTATGAAAGAAGCTATTGCTCGAGAACACAAGGAATCGATGACCGTCATTGAGCGTTTACAACCAATGTTTAAGATGAATAAATGATGAAATTCATACATAGTGTTGAATGATGAATTTTAATACATTTATATAATACTGAAAAAGCCTGTTTTTACAGGCTTTTTTACATGTATACATATTTAAAAATGAGATAAAAATGAAGTTTTCTGATATGTAGAAAATTTTGGTAACAATTGAAAAACACATAAAAATACAATTTATATTATAAAAAATCCTAGCATACTATATATGGTAGTGGTATCGTATATATGTACACAATTCGGAATATATTGTATAGTATTAAAAAATATAGATATGTACGCATGCAGTGGACTTTTTGTAAAAATATAGAAAATAATATTAATGAAAAACCAGTATTTATATAGGCTTATCTCTTATTGTTAACCTTTGGCGTTTGACAGGTTATATCTATCTGTAGTAGAATAATTACATTACAGGAGGGATTACAATATGAGAATTCATAAGACACACAAACGATATATTTCGTCTGTTGTTGCTGGATTGATTGTAACAGCTGTAACTATGACAGGTTTTTCTTATAATGATAAAACCGTTACCGTTATGGTAGATGGTGCAGCGCACACTGTTAGAACGCATTTAAATTCTAACGAAGGTATCGTACGCGATGCCGGGGTTAAATTAAATCCAAATGATAAAGTTATTTCCAGCTCAACATCTGTTCAAAATGGTACAACATTAACTGTTGTACGTGCCATTCCAGTTTATGTAACTGTTAATGGTAAGACTAGAGCTGTTTTCACAACAGAAACAACTGCACAAGGCGTTGCTAATGAACTTGGTTTCAAAATGCCTAACTACGCTGTAGTAGGCGATGCAAATGGTTCTGTATTAAGTGGTACACATATTACAATTGCACAAGTAACAAGCCGTTCTTTATCCACAGTAGATCAAGAGATTCCTATTCAAGTGATTCGTCAAAAAGATGATACAATGGCACAAGGTGAAGAAGAGGTTGTTCAAGTTGGCCAACCTGGTTTAGAACGAGTGCAACGTGAAACATTATATAGTAATGGTACGGTTATTAAAACAAATGACGTATCTAAAGTAACACAACGCGAAATGGTACCTACTATTATTAAAGAAGGTACTCGTGAAGTGACTACATCCCGTAATATTGCTGGTCGCTCATCTCGTGCTATCGTAATGGAAGCTTCGGCTTACCTTGCTGGCGATGGTGATGGTGCTGGTATTACGGCAACGGGTGTACCTGCAGTACGCGGTATTGCAGCGGTTGACCCAGATGTTATTCCATTGGGTACACGTTTATTTATCCCTGGTTACGGTGAAGCTATTGCTGCCGATACAGGCGGTGCCATTGTGGGTAACAAAATTGACCTTGTAATGGACTCTTATGGTGAGGCTATGGACTTTGGTCGCCAAGATGTTACAGTGTACGTATTGGACTAATATGATGATTTAGAGGGTATATCTATAAGATATATCCTCTTTTTTATTGGACCTACTTAGCTCAGTAAGTAAGTAATCACAATAGATATAGTAAAAGGACGCCTTATGATTAAGGCGTCCTTTTTTAGTCTTCGATATATGGAATTAGATATTCGTACTTTGTACCTTTTAATTCATTCTTAGGGATAAATCGTAAAGATGATCCATTGATACAGTAGCGAAGTGATCCATTAGGGCCATCTTCAAATACATGGCCTAAATGGGCATTACCAATGCGGCTGCGAACTTCAATCCGATTCATGCCATGAGAGTCATCTTGATAGTATTTAATAACATCCTTTGCGATTGGCTTTGTGAAGCTAGGCCAACCACAGTGAGATTCAAATTTATGGTCGGACACGAAGAGGGGTTCTCCTGTAGTGATATCTACATAAAGACCTGGTTTAAATTCATCAGTTAACTCATGACTGAATGGTGCATCTGTAGCAGAGTTTTGTGTAACTTCAAACTCTTGCGGAGATAAAGACTTGAGCTCTTCCTCGGAAGGCTTATTATAGGCGTTGTCATCTACAAGTGGTTCATCAGATAGGCCTAGTGGAATATGACAATAGCCATTAGGGTTTTTATCTAAGTAATCTTGGTGGTATTCCTCTGCAGAGTAGTAATTAGATAGAGGTAATACTTCAATAGCAAATGGCTTTCCTTCGAAGGATTGCGCACGAGCCAAGGTACTTTCAATAATAGTTTTGTCGGCTTTATCTATATAGTAAATACCAGTTCGATATTGAATGCCTACGTCGCCACCTTGTTTATTAATACTGAATGGATCGATAGCGCGTAAGAAGTATTGAATTAAGTGATCTAAGGAAAGTACATCTGCATCGTATGTAACCTTTAGTGCTTCCACGTGACCGCTATCATGACAGACATCTTCATAACTTGGATTTTCCGTAGGACCATTTGCATAGCCTACTTCAGTGGAAATCACGCCAGAGATTTTTCTGATATACCCTTGAAGGCCCCAGAAACAACCGCCGCCTAAATATATAGTATGTTCGTTCATTTAATCACCCCAAACTTCATGAGCTATTTCTTTTACTAATGCAAGTTTAGCCCATTGTTGCTCTTCGGTCAATTGGTTGCCGATTTCACAAGATGCAAAGCCACATTGAGGGGATAGGCAAAGTCTATCGAGTGGAATATATTTTGTAGCTTCTTTAATACGTTCTTTGATAACCTCTTTATCCTCTAATTCTGGACGTTTAGATGTAATAAGACCTAATACGACCTTTTTATTAGGAGACACTTCACGCAATGGTTCAAAGCCACCAGAGCGGTCATCATCAAATTCTAGATAGTATGCATCTACATTTTCTTTAGCGAATAGAATTGGTGCAACTGGTTCATAACCACCACTAGCAGCCCAAGTAGAGTTATAATTACCACGGCATACATGCGTTGTGAACGCTAAATCATGAGGCCGACCTTCAAGTGCTAAGTTGTTTAAGCGTAGGTACTTAGCTGTTTCGCCTTCAATAGTAACACTTTTATCTTTTTGGCGACCAGTCCAGTAAGCGTGGTCACAGCACATACCCCAAGTGCAATCATCAAATTGGATGTTGCGGCAACCTGCTTCATAGAGGTCTTTAATTACTTGACGGTATGCAGCAGCAATGTCTTGAATTAATTCTTCTAAATCAGGGTAGAAGGAGCGTGTTGTGATACCATTATCTTCGCGGAATAATTCAGCTAAGAATTGGGATGGCGCAGGAATTGTTTGACGAGCTGTAGTATGTTCATCTTCAAATTGTTTTATAAATTTGAAATGTTCTACAAATGGATGGTTAGTACCTGTAATTTTACCAGTAAGGGCGAGGGAGCCTGGCGCTGTTTCTTGACCAACGAATTTGTAACCGTGTTCAAGTTCAATTTCTTTTACGCCATTGAATCCCCACATGAAATCTAAGTGCCAGTATGCACGGCGGAATTCACCATCAGTAATAACAGGAAGACCTGCAGCTTTTTGTTTTTGAATGAGGTCTGTAATAAGACGATCTTCAACAGCTGTTAGCTCTTCTCTTGTAATATTTCCTTTTGTAAAAGCTTCACGAGCTTCTTTTAATTCTGCTGGGCGTAGGAAGGAACCTACGATATCAAAATGGAATGGTGCTAATTGTTTGGACATAAATAAAATCCTCCTTATATAAACGGTAAAACCGATAGATTCGATAGGTTTATTATAACTAAGGATGAGCATATATAAAAATATCAATATATTGATGTTGTATATAGTTTTAAGTTATATCAGAGGGTTATTTTTGTGCTTCAGTTATATCGAGATATGAAAGTTAATATAGTATCAACTCAGTTGTGGTATATCTTATCCTATGCTTTTCTTTGGTTTAGTTGTTAGCAGTTAGATTCCCTACATATATTAAAAAGCACTCTCTAAATGAACTGCACCCCAAAAATTGGACACAATTTTTCGAGGTACAGTTCAAAATCGAGAGTGCTTTTATTTAAAGTTACACTATTATGTAGAGTAGTTGAACTATAATCAAGAATCCTACAATATTATTCTTTTGTTTCAGGTAGTTTAATATGTCTACCGTAGTTGCCTACATACTGTTCTAAGGCTTGAATATATTCTTGCCCTAAACGACTGCGATGCATTTTGTTATTGGTAATGTAACCGATATGCATCAAACCTTCTTCGGCGAGAGGAACAGAGATAATATTCTCACCATTTACTTCTTCATCGATAACACCACTAGATACGGTATATCCATCTAGACCAAGCAATAAACTAAAGAGGGAAGCTCTATCGCGTACACGAATATGTTTTGGTCGTACAACGGTACTAAAAATTTCTTCAGAGAAATAGAAAGAGTTGTGATCGCCTTGCTCAAAGGAGATATATGGATATTCCTCTAATTCGTCCATAGATACAACCTTTTTATTAGCTAGTGGATGGTTTTTGCCTATGAAAATATGTGGGTGTGCAGTAAATAACTCTGTAAATGTTAATTCATTAGTGTGAATTAATTTCTCTAGTACAGGTCTATTAAAATCATTATAATAGAGCAATCCAATCTCACTCTTCATATGAGCTACGTCATCAATAATCTCATAGGTTTGAGTTTCTCGTAAGGATACATCATATTGATCGATGCCTGCGCCTTTTAAAAGCTCTACAAAGGCGTTAACCGCAAAGGAGTAATGTTGCGTAGAAACAGAGAATTGTTTTTTACCACCGCTTTGGCTTTTATATTGCTCTTCCAATAAAGCGGCTTGCTCTAGTACTTGGCGTGCATAGCCGAGGAAACGTTCCCCTTCTTTAGAAACAGTAATCCCTTTATTGGTACGGTCGAAAATGGTAATGCCCATTTCCTTTTCCAATTCCTTAATAGCCTTTGTTAGACTTGGTTGAGACACGAAGAGTCTCTTAGCAGCTTCACTAATACTGCCTATATTTGCAATTGTTGTGACATACTTTAATTGTTGTAAGGTCATAATGGCCTCCTTTTATATATTACACTACCTATACTACTCGATTATAAGTATTTAAGCAATGTTATATATATGTTACAATGTACTAATAGAATAAAGGAGGACCTATGCTTAAACAAGTCATCGTAGTAGAAGGAAAATCTGATATACAACGTATTGCACAAGCCGTAGAAGCAGACTGTATTGCTACAGAGGGTTTTACACTTCGTAAAGGTGTTATTGATATGATTCGTGTAGCTTATGAAAAGCGAGGTATTATCATATTAACCGATCCTGATACAGCAGGGGAGAGAATTCGTCGTGTATTAACAAAAAAATTCCCTAATGCACAGCATGCTTTTGTCCCTCGTGATGAAGCGTTTGCAAATGATGATATTGGCATAGAACAAGCATCTCCAGAATCCATTAGAAAGGCTTTATCCACATTACATGTAGAATCCTTGGAATCATCTAACGAATTTTCTATGGTAGATCTAGTTCGTCATGGGTTATCAGGTATGCCTGATAGTGCTGCTCGCCGTGCGGTTATTGGGGCTAAGTTAGGCATTGGTTATGGCAATGGGAAACAGTTTTTATACCGTTTAAATCACTATGGTATAAGTCGAGATGCTTTTGAAGAGGCTGTAAATAGTTAAAATAGGAGTTAAGATGTTAGAATCAGTAATTGCAAGCCCTGAAGTAGTACATTATATATGTAAACGCTTCGATATTAAAATGAGTAAGAAATTAGGGCAGAACTTTCTTATTAAGAGAGGTATTGTAGACGAAATTGTACATGCTGCGGAATTGACACCTGGTGAACCTGTACTAGAGGTAGGTCCTGGTATTGGCACATTGACACAGGGGTTAGCACAAAGTGGTGCTGATGTAACGGCCATTGAGTTAGACCGTCGCTTATTAGAGGTTCTAGATACTACCTTGGCTTCTTATGACAATGTACGTATTGTCCATGGTGATGTGTTGAAACTCGATGTGCCAACCATTATGAACCATAAACCATTTAAAGTGGTTGCTAATTTGCCATACTATATTACAACACCTATTATTATGTCTCTATTGGAAAGTAAATTACCCATAGAACGCCTTGTTGTAATGGTGCAAAAAGAGGTGGCCTTGCGTATGGTGGCTAAGCCAGGCACAAAGGATTATGGTGCATTATCTGTAGCTGTACAGTACTATACTGAGCCTGATATTGTGCTTGATGTACCGCCTAAATCTTTCTTGCCGGCTCCAGCTGTAACCAGTTCTGTTATTCGTTGTGTATTGCGTGACAAGCCTCCTGTTGATGTTATTGATGAGAAACTATTCTTCCGGGTTGTGAAAGCTGGTTTTGCGCAACGACGGAAAACATTCGCTAATACAATGAAAACAACGGGCTTATCAAAAGATAGAATCGAAGAGTTATTAGCAAAAGCCAATATCGATGGTCAACGAAGAGGGGAGACTTTTACCCTTCAAGAGTTTGCTGATATAGCCAATGCATGGGCGGCTTTAATTAAATAGAATAATGTAAAAAGAGGGTTATAGGACAAAACGTGTTGGTACTTTAATCCCAATCATTGAAAGATAATTTGTCATAGTTATGCAAATCACC
>NZ_JAJEQD010000021.1:0-24029 GCF_020687175.1 Veillonella fallax
CTTAAAATAGCGATGGAGCCAGTAATTTACTGGCTCCATCGCCTATAAAACCAACACGTTTTGTCCTATAACCCTAACTACTGATTTATAATTTAAAACAGCAAAAAGCGGATAGTTCATTACGAACTATCCGCTTAATTTCTTTGGTGATCCAGGAGGGATTCGAACCCCCGACCCACGGCTTAGAAGGCCGTTGCTCTATCCAACTGAGCTACTGAACCATGTGGATTACCTATATATGTAATTATCTATTATAGTATAAATTATGTACTATGTATCGTCAACTGTGCTCTATTGTAGTTTACCCTAAAAAAGGCAAAAAAAAATGGAGCGGGTGAAGGGAATCGAACCCTCGCGACCAGCTTGGAAGGCTGGGGCTCTACCATTGAGCTACACCCGCAAAAAAAAATGGTCGGAGCAGCAGGATTCGAACCTGCGACCCCCTGGTCCCAAGCCAGGTGCGCTACCAAACTGCGCTATGCCCCGTCATTAATTACTTGCTAATTATAGCAAACCTGGTAGTTGATGTCAACCACTACTCTTGCTGAGTTTTTACTCTATTGAGTATCGCTCAGCAACGAAAATTATTATATCATTGATACAAATTAGTGACAAGTACTTTTTTACAACTTCATTAATTTTTTAAATTTTATTCATCTATATACAAAACATGCACCTCTTTCGAGGTGCATGTCATATTGTTCTATAGTTATTTTATGGTTATGCCAATGCTTTTACAGCAAATAGATTAACCTTCGTAGCTACCGTCTTCTATTACGCCAGGTTTTTTAGCGATACCTTGTTTTACAGCAACTTCAGCAACGGCTTTAGCAACCGCTGGAGCTACGCGAGGATCGAATACGGATGGCATTACATTTTCTTCGTTCAATTCGCTATCAGGAATCAAGTTAGCCAATGCATCAGCTGCAGCTAATTTCATTTCATCAGTGATTTGAGCCGCACGTACGTCGATAGCACCGCGGAATACGCCAGGGAATACTGCTACGTTGTTGATTTGGTTAGGAGCATCAGAACGACCAGTACCAGCGATGCGAATACCAGCTGCTTTCATATCAGCATATGTTGCTTCTGGGTTAGGGTTAGCCATTGCGAATACGATTGCATCGTCAGCCAAGTTTTCCAAAATTTCTTTTGTGAATACGCCTGCTGCAGATACGCCAAGAAGAATGTCAGCGCCTTTAGCGTTTTCAGCCAAGTTGCCATGTTTTTCTTCAAGTTTAAGCAAGTCGATCAATTCAGATTGCAAGGAATCAAGACGTTTGTAGTCTTTGTGCAATACGCCAGAGGATACTAACAATGTAATATCGCGAGCGCCTGCAAGGTATAACAAACGAGCGATGTTTGCACCAGCAGCACCAGCACCGTTTACAACGATTTTAGCTGTTGCTAAGTCTTTTTTAACTAGGCGAAGAGCACCTTTTACACCAGCTAAACAAGCGATAGCTGTACCGTGTTGGTCATCATGGAATACAGGAATTTCCAATTCTTCTTTCAAACGGTTTTCGATTTCATAGCATTTAGGAGAAGAAATATCTTCCAAGTTAATACCAGCAAAGTTCTTTTGCAATAATTTTACAGTGTTGATCAAAGTATCAGCATCTTTTGTATCTACAACCAATGGAATGCAGTCTACATCGCCGAATTTTTTGAACAATAAGGATTTACCTTCCATTACAGGCAATGCTGCTGCAGCGCCGATATCACCAAGACCAAGTACACGAGTACCGTCGGATACAACGGCAACCATGTTGGAACGGCAAGTTAATTCGAAGGATTCTGCTTCATTATCTTTAATACGCAAGCATGGTTCTGCTACACCTGGTGTATAAGCTACAGATAAATCATGAGCGTCTTTTAATTCATATTTAGTTCCTACAGTAAGGAAACCTTTTAATTCACGTTTTTTTTGTACAGCTAATTCACGTACGTCCATAATAATTCTCCTTTGTGGATAAACTCGGACTCTTTTGAGTCGGTATTTAATACCTTTAACTAATTGTATTATACAAAATGAAATATAACAATTCAAGTTTTTTCGATATAGTTCTCCGAACATTTTAGAATTAAATTCTATTAACTTATACTAGTAATAAAAATGATAACTAAACAAAAAGTAGATAAGCCATATAGGGCTTATCTACTTTGGTATTATATACACATTATCTGATAGGACAAAGAGCATACAAAATATACATTTTTATTTATGCTTTTACGGATGGCAAGTTACGGCCATAGAAAATTTCCATCATTTCTTGCTTCAATTGATGTTTGATTTGTTTGATTTCTCGTTCGCTCAATTCAGCTTCAGTAATGCCAAATAGGTAATTATCTAAATCAAACTCTTTTAACATCATTTTTGTATGGAAGATATTTTCTTGGTATACGTTTACATCAATCATGTTGTACATGTTGCGAGTTTTTGCATTGATGTAATTTTGGATAGAGTTGATGCGATGATCGATATAGATTTTCTTACCAGATACATCACGCGTAAAGCCACGTACATGATAATCCAATGTAAGGATATCAGAATCAAAGCTTTGAATTAAATAGTTAAGTGCTTTAAGTGGAGAGATTTGACCACATGTGGACACTTCAATGTCTGCACGGAATGTACTAATCCCTTTGTGCGGATGGCTTTCAGGATAGGTATGTACAGTAAGGTGAGATTTATCAAGATGCATTACAACATCTTCTTTTTCAATTTCCTCTTCAGAAATCAAAATCGTTACAGACGCGCCTTGTGGATCATAGTCTTGTTTCGCTACGTTAAGGATGTTGGCACCAATAATATGGCTAACCTCTGTTAAGATAGCTGTTAAACGATCTGCATTGTATACTTCATCAATGTACTGAATGTATTGTTTTTTCTCTTCTTCTGTACGAGTATAACAAATATCATAAATATTAAAACTCAACGTCTTTGTGAGATTATTAAAACCATATAATTTCATTTTAGGCTTTGCTTTAACTGGTGTATCCATGATATGTCATAACCCTTTCCATGCATAGACTTACTATTTTTTGAAAGCTTTTCAAGACGTTACGGCTTGAAGCTTTCACCATATAACTAAACAATATCTTGTTTATACACAAACTCTACATCAAACTGACCATTATCGTAGGTAACGATGGCAAAGGTACCACCAGAGCGGTCGCGAGCCAACGAAATACTGCCAGGATTCACGAATACCGCATCACGGACACGAACCTCACCATGATGATGACTATGGCCAGATACGATAAGGCGCGCACCCATATCAGTTCCTAACTCAATCAGTTTTTGTATACGATTATAATATGATACCTCATGACCATGAGTCATGTAAATATAGGTATCCTCCAGCGGAATCAACTGTTCTCGCGGCTCAAGAGGTTGTACTCGGTCATTATTGCCACGCACGGCATATACAGGAATATCCGTATGCTCCTGCATGTAACGAGCATCATCACCAAAATCACCGGCGTGAAGCCACATATCGATGTCTTGATCTACTGTAGCCTCTAAGACGAGGTCAATATCCTCTAGATACCCATGGGTATCGCTTAAAATACCAATTCGTTTCATTTTATAAGATCTCTAATACTATTATATTACATATTTATATGAACTATACCATATAGTTCGAAAATATCAAAGCTTGTTAATTAATTCGCGTAATGCACGGCCACGATGGCTGATGGTTTCCTTTTCTTCAATGCTAAGTTCTGCCATTGTCTTTTCAAATTCAGGTACATAAAAGTATGGATCATAGCCAAAACCATTGTCCCCTTTTGGCTCATCTTGAACAAGTCCATCACAATAGCCTTCAGCCGTCACTTCACGGCCATCAGGATGTACGAGAGCTAAGGCACATACATAATGACCTGTGCGGTCGCTTTTACCTTGCAGTTCGCGAATTAATTTTTCATTATTAGCTTGATCATCCCCATGATGACCTGCATAACGCGCAGAATATACGCCTGGTGCCCCATTAAGAGCATCTACGGTGATGCCAGAATCATCGGCAAGGCATGGACGATTTGTAGCCTTTGCATAATAGCGAGCTTTTAAAAGAGCATTTTCCATAAAGGTTGTACCAGTTTCCTCTGGTTCCTCGATGGAAATGACCTCTTTTACCGGCACACAGTCAATAGATAAATGAGAGAAAGCTTCGGAAAACTCACGAATCTTCCCTTTATTCCCTGTTGCTAATACGATTTGTTCCATCTTACACCTCCGGAGCTGTAGGATATACCTTACCTACTTTATCTGCTGTCGCACCAAGTACTTCACGTTGTTTAGCCATAAGTTCATCCGTAGCAGCCTCAGCTAAATCAAGTAACGCATTGAGTTCATCACGGTTAAAGGTACCGTGTTCGCCTGTACCTTGTACCTCAACCATATTGCCAGAACCGGTGCGCACCACATTCATATCTACGATAGCAGCACTGTCCTCTTCATAGCAAAGATCTGTAATAGGACCGTCAGGACCAATGCCTACAGAAATAGCAGCACAGAAATCAGTAATCGGGAATTTGCCTGCTCCACCAAAGGTGAAGTCCACCGCATCAACAAGGGCCACAAAGGCGCCTGTAATAGAGGCTGTACGCGTACCACCATCAGCTTGAATAACGTCGCAGTCGATCGTAATAGAACGTTCACCGAGTGCTTCAAGGTCTACGACAGCGCGCAATGCACGGCCGATAAGACGTTGAATTTCAACGGTACGACCTGTTTGTTTTCCCTTAGCAGCCTCACGGCTCACACGAGTTTGCGTAGAACGTGGCAACAAGGAGTATTCTGCAGTTACCCAGCCTTGGCCAGAACCTTTTAGCCAGCGCGGCACAGAATCCTCCACAGTAGCTGTACAGATAACCTTAGTCTTGCCGCACTCAATGAGCACAGAACCTTCTGCATACTCTGTAAAATTCCGTGTTATTTTAATAGGTCGCAATTGACCTGCTGTTCTATTATCGCTGCGCATAGGAACCTCACCATTCTAAATCTAAACATTAGAACGCCCCTTACACAAAGGGGCGTTATCTTTTCTTATTATATCACAATTTAACTATTTTTTATCACTACGAATCAGATTATAGTTACCAATTCTAACACAGTATGGTTCATTACCAGGAGTCACAACTTTGAGAATCTACCACTATACCTTGTATTGTCCATCGCCAAGTGGATCTACCACAACATAACGGCTTGCACCGCCTTCTACTTTAGCCCGTTTGGCCTCTGTAATGGCATCTTGACGAGTTCCCTCATCAGCTTGCCAAGGAATGAACATGGCATAAACACTTTGTGGCCCATAGGGTCCATATTGACCATGTGAAAGTACGCTATGCCATCCAACTTTATTTTCGTACATGCGCACCTTTTCAAGGCGTTCCTCTTGTACACCTGTTTCATCGTAGTACACATTGTAGCGGTTCGACCATATATCGCCTACACCAGTGCGTTCCTCTTCGGCCATCTTATGACGGTTAGCCCATTGTACCTTCCACTTAGCGATAAGGTCATCAATATAAGCGGTTACATTTTGACTTTGCTTATATTTAACAGGGTCAAAGGCAGGTTCGACGACCTTGCTGTAATCAAGGCCTGCCATGGATAAAATGATACCAGTATTTACATATGGCAATGCTTCTTGTACGGAGTAACCACCTTCTAAAACAGCTATATCTGCTTGCAATAAATCCACAAGCTCAGCATAGCCCTTTGCGGTTACCTGCATATTAGCCAATGGATCGCTAAAGTGATTATCTTGCCCGGCAGAATTAATAACAATGTCTGGATTGAATTCTTCTAGGATTGGCAATACTAACTCACGCATAACCTTCATCAAGCCTTCGTCACCAGTCCCAGGTGGCAATGGGATATCTATATTTCCACCGATAGCCTGTGGACCACCGAATTCATCCATAAAGCCTGTACCAGGATATAAGGTCCGTCCATCTTGGTGGAAACTAATGTATAGTGTATCCGGATCATGGTAGAACACATCTTGAGAGCCATCACCATGATGTACATCTGTATCTACCACAGCAACCCGTTTAATACCATAGGTTTGACGCATATGTTGAATCATGACAGCTTCAATGTTAATGGTACAGAAACCACGAATACCATGAACCATGGCCATCGCATGATGCCCTGGCGGTCTTACTAAGGCAAAAGCGCGATCTACTTCACCGCGCATAACCGTATCAGCAGCGACAATAGCACCACCTGCAGACACGCGGTGTGCTTCCGTTACCCAGGACTCTAAGTCAGGAGCGCCCACATGAACGCGCTCTATGGTATCCCAATCGGCCACGATAGGATTATATTCCACAATATTAGGTATATCTAATAAGCCTTCCTCAACGATTTGATCACGCGTATACAGCAAGCGCTCTTGTCGTTCTGGATGGGTTTCAGAAATCTTCCAATCGAAAGCAGGGAAAAATACAAGCCCTAAACTATGATTTGATGTATTTTTGTCAGTATTCAACTTATTACGTACATTTTTATGGGTATCAATAAGTCCATGACGCTCACGATAGGATAAGCCTTTATTCCACATACTGTTTCACCCCCGCTGCTAATTGTACTTTTACAGTGATTAATCGTTCCATCGATTGCCAGCCCTCAACAACAGGGAAATCTTCCATACTAATGACCTCTATATCTTGGTCCTTACCAAGACCTAAACGCAATGCTTCTTCACTGAGAGCTTCTTTAGCTCGTTCCACCACTTGTTCTACTCGCTTCAACGTACAGGTTTGTTGTTTAATCCCTAGTTCAGGAATAACGAGTAAGCGTCGTTTTGTATCGACATGAACAGTGAGTTCAATGGTCGATAATGCTAGGGCTGCTCCGATAGCATTCGCCACCGCCGCATTTTCTGGTATGGTAATCGGTAAATCCATATATTTACCTATGCTAGGCCCAAGGCTTGGCGCCGTTCCACCTACTACCACGATTTGAGCAGGCACAAATACATCGGGGTTCACAATATCCGCTACTACATAGATAGGTCGTTTGTTTTCTGCCCTTACCACCTCATCTATGCCATGCTGAATTGTTTGCAACGCCTTATTTACGATTGATTTCGCAACGTCAGAAGCAGTTACATTCCCTGCTAATTGTTGTTGAGTCTCAGTTGTATCTCCCTTTGTACTAGCATTTAGTCTCTTAGCCAATACCTCCATAGCTTGTTCAGCTAATTCAACCTTACCATAGCTCGCATACCCTAGTACGATGAGAGCATCCCCTAGTGTAGGTTCTGTCCCACCTAATGCTACCGATGGCCCCACCCGTTCAGGTCCGACAGTAATTTCACCATCTACAACGCGAACGACAGATTCACCGCCAATACCAACAGAGGTAACGGCAAAGGAGCGTACCGCACTTGGATACTCACGAATAGATACACCACTTTTAGTCATCAACGGTCTGCCTTGTTTCCACAAAGAAATATCTGTAGTGGTACCGCCAATATCTAAAGCAACTGTATGTTCATTCCCAATAGCTCCAAGAGCAGATAAGCCTAGTACAGTTGCCGCAGGACCTGTAAAAGCGGTCTCTACTGGTCTACTCACCATATGTTCCATAGGTAAAGAACCTCCATCGGCCTTTAATATATGAAGTGGAGCCTTAATGTTTCGCACGCTTAACGCATCTTCTACATTCTTCTTAAATACTGTAAATACCGGTGTTACAGCGCTATTAAAATATGCGCTAATAGTGCGACGTGGAAAATTCAAAGAGCCGCTTAATAAGCTGCCATTAGAAATAGTATTATATCTATCTTTCAATTCTTCTGTTATAGATAATTCTTCTTGAGGATTCCGTACCCCAAATTTAGCAGATACAGCAGCCAAATCTGTGCCACTGCGAGATTGTACCATTTCGGCTATATGTCGAACTGCATTTGTAGGTGTACGTTCCACCACAATACCTCTATGATCAGTATAGCCTTGAAGATAGATAGGATTTACAGGGAATATATCGTCCACATTTCGGCCAGGTCCCGTTACTACAAACAAGTCTACTACTTGCTCTTTCTCTTCCACGATGGTATTTGTTACCACAGTAGTAGACAGCGTAACTTGATCAATATTTGTAGTATCACAATGTTGGAGAATTGCATCAAGGGCCTCGCCTATGCCTTGCATTAAATTATCTTTGGTAGTCCGTCTTTTAGCAGATGCTACTACACGATGGCCATCGATGATGACCGCATCTGTAAAAGTACCACCTACGTCTAAACCTAGTAACATACGACCTCCTAATTAGTATAAAAAAAGCTGTACCCATCTCTATGTGATGAGTACAGCCTTCTGTTATTTACCAGATACAGATGCGTAATTTTTAATGATAACAATCGGAGTCATTTGGCTATCATTACCAAATGGATTGTCAATCAACAATTGTGCAATTTTATTACCGTCAATGCCACGGCTTGTACCTAACACAGCGGAACGTTTCAAGTCATTAACGTCAGCTACAACAGCACCATAACAGCCTGTGCGAGATACGATTTTCTCAGCTACTTTATCTGGATCCTTTGGACCAAATACAATGTGCTTGTCAAATGGAGGCATTGTACCAGTTACATCATCTGTTAAAGATGCTGCACGAGCAATTGCATAGAATACACCTGGTTTGCGGAAAATCTTAGCAATAGCACCTAAAATGAAGGCGCCCAATACTTTCCATTTACCATCTAGATTCATAGCGGATTGCATGCCATAAATGGATGCCATAGAGCCATCTGGATGGATAAAGCGATTGATTAAACGAGCTTGCCAGCAAACATTTAGTTCTTCAGGACGTGTAAAACGACCTTGTGTAATAGCTACTACAGATTCAGCTACACATACGATATCTTCAGGTCCAATCTTATGACCGCCAAATTCAACGATAGCATCCACGATGTCATCATTATCTGTAAGAATACGTGTTGGCACACATACTAACTCTAATTCTGCCATTGTTATGCCTCCTTATTGAACCAATGCTGCTTGAACTTCTTCAGCAGTCAAACGAATACGTTGTTTATCGATATGATAATCTGTACGGCCTACGATTTGGTAGTAAATATCGATGTCCATATAAGGGAAGCCCTTAATATCTTCACGAATATTGCCATTTTTACCTGTCAATGAAACGAATACACGGATAGTACCGCCTTTGCGAGGTTTGATGATAACTGCTTCAAAATAACCATCGTGACGAGGGCGATTAATGTCCATAGCCCATGCATCTACTTTCACAGCATCAAAATGTTCCTCTGGTAACAATGGACGTGGGAATAAATCCATAATTGTACCAAGTTGACGACCTTTGTTCACGAATGGAATATCACAGAACAAGGTAATGGATTCAAAATTACGATCAGATACTTGGAAGTTTGTCGCACGTTTTGGCAACAAGATAACCTTTTCATTACCTTGTTTCAATACGAACAAACGGAATAATAAATACAAAGCGGCAATAGCTACAATAATACCTATTACTACACTTAGGATGTTATAAAACCACATAGGGCATCTCCTTTACAATGTAATATGTTCAATGCTGCGACGATTTGTATCAAGGAAGGAAGCGCTCAATGTATCACCAAGCTCTACATCCTTTGTAAAATACAATGTCACAGTGCCTGCAGATTTTTGAGGATTAAACAAATCCTTACTCTCTAATCTACGACGAACTAACTCACTCGTTTCAAAAGCAGGGTCGATAAATTGAATGCGCCCTGACGTTAGCTCCTCTAGCAAAGGTTGTACAAATGGAAAATGAGTACAGCCCAACACTACAACCTCAATTTCTCGAGACAATAAAGGCTCTAAATACTCAGTACATACATCACGCACAAAGAAGTCATCTAAATGACCTTGCTCAATGAGACCGGCCAATTCAGGACAAGGTTGTTCCCAAACGAGCACTTCATGATCAACTTCAAGTGCTACATGTTTATGAATATGACTATTCACAGTCGCTACTGTCGCCATAATGCCGATTGTCTTGCTTTTACTGTGACTAATCGCTGTTTTTACGCCTTGTGATACTCCAATAACTGGTACAGACACGCGTTCACGTACCGCATCAAGGGCTACAACAGTAAACGTATTACAAGCAATAACCATCAATTTTACAGGCTGTTTTTCAAGAGCCTCTGCAATATGACAAGCTAAATAAGTAATTTCATCATCACTACGATTCCCCACCGGGTTATTCGCATTATCACCAATATAGATGAAGTCTTCGTTAGGGAATTGTTCTTGTAAGACCTTTAAAACAGATAGCCCGCCTACACCGGAGTCAAACACGCCGATAGGCAATTGTTGTACATTACTCATTAGGCATCTCCTCAACAGCTGCTAACATAGGCTGATAAAAAGTATCGTCTAATCGCACAATTTTACCTGTTGATTTTGACATAAATGCATTCTTAGTCTCTCCCGTAGCTAGGAGCGCACCATCACTGGCACGGCGCATACGATAACGGAATATCATTTGTGCACGTGTCATTTTAACCAAATATGTTTCGATGTGAAGTTCATCATCAAAATTTGCTGGTTCTTTATAATTGCAGGATACATTCATGATAGGAAATACAATATCCTCATTCATCATATCCCACAGGGTTACACCGATTTGACGAAGGAATTCAATGCGCGCCATTTCAAACCATCTAAAATGATTACTATGGTGCGCAATACCCATCATATCGGTTTCGTAAAATCGTACATTTACTGAAGCAATATGCATATATTTATCCTTCTTTTTTCATAGAATACAACCTTCATTGTATATCTATTACTTTAGCGTGTCAAATAAATAAAGGCAGTTCAATCGCAACGGATCAAACTGCCTTAATGGTTAAAAGCTAGTTACTGCCACCAAATGGGAAGTATTTTTTTGCCTCTTCTTGATGACGAGTTTTAATGTAACGATTGGCAACCTTGAAGGCAAGACCAAGCACGGCTACATCATCTATCCAACCTAATACAGGAATTGTATCCGGTACAATATCAATAGGTAATACGAGATACCCTAAGGCACCAGCAATGACTGCTTTTACATATTTTGGAGTGTCCTTGTCACGCATACAAAGGAACAAGGTCACTGCTCGTTGTACAAAGGCAAGCTTCTTACCATATCGTCCTAAAAAAGCGGCGAATTTAGATTCGTTAAAATACTTACCATATGTAATAATTTTTAATGGATTCATCTTCATAATCCTTTAGCGCCTATTTGCGCAAACCACCAATTTTATCTTTTGCTGTATTAACAGTGTTTGTAGCAACATCTTTTGCTGTTTCAACAGCATCATTAGCTTTAGTTTTTGCAGTTTCTACTGCAGCTTGTGCAGAAGCTTTAGCTACTTCTACGCCACCTTTAGCTAATTCTTTAGCTACATCAATATTTTCTTTAGCAACATCAATTTTCTCTTTTGCCGCATCAGATACTTTCGCCACAACTTCTGCTGCATTGTCATGAAGTTGATATTTTGTTTCTGTATTCCATTTATCGATAGCAGGTGTTACTTTTTCTTCGTAAACTTGTTTCAAAGTTTCTTTAGCAAGACCTGTTTCATTAGCAATACCAGCCCAAACGTCGCGTTGACCTTGTGTGAAAGGAATGCTAGCGCTTGCATCACGGATGATGTCACCTGCTATAGCTTTACCGCTTTCAAGGAATTCAGCAACCATTGGTTTATAACGTTCGATATCAGAAGGCATACCATCTTGGATCCAAATGTGAGCAATTTTACCGATAGCATATGTTAAACCAACTGCTACAGGAACGCGAACTGCTTTTAGAGGAACAAGAAGAGAAATAGCCGCTGTACCTACAGCTGTGCTAAGACCACCAACTAGCCCCACTACGGCACCAGATTGTAATTCTACTTCGTAAAGATGTGCAATGCGAGTTACCATATACGTTGCATTGGCGCACAAAGCAACACTGCTGAATTTAGGGGATAATGCCAATGCCGCTGCACGACCTGCACCCCAGAAAATAAATTGTTCAACTTGATAGTCACGATCTTGAGAACCATCCATAAGTGGCTCAAGTGTTACGCCATTATATTCTGCCATAAGTATTCTCCTTTGTTGTGAACCAACTATAGGTCATATTATTAGTATTATTATACCATTCTATTGATATAAGGGGAATGAATTTTTACAATTCTCTTAAGATTTAAAAAGCGAAATATTATCTAAAATTTTCTATATTACCAACTAGTGAGACCACCATCGATAGTCCATGCTGCCCCCGTTACAAAGGAAGCTTTATTGCTCAATAAAAATACAATAACCTCCCCAATTTCATGAGGTTGACCAATGCGTCCCAAGGGATAATGTTGGCCCATTTCAGCCTTAGCAGCCTCTGCATCTTGCTGAGCATTTGCAATTTGTTTATCTACTAAAGAGGTATCCACATCACCAGGACAAACACAGTTAACGCGCACATTATGTGGTGCCATTTCAAGGGATAGTGATTTCGTAAAACTCACTACCGCACCTTTTGAAGCGCCGTATACAGAGCAAGCCACATTACCTTGTAAGCCTGCATCACTAGCTACCGTTACGATACTGCCCTTTGTAGCGCGCAAATAGGGTAATGCAGCTTGGCACAAGAAGACTGTCCCCTTCACATTGGTGCCAAACATTTCATCAAAGGCAGCCTCTGTTACATCAGATAGCAATTCTTCTTCATAGTAGCCTGCTGCTGTTACGAGAGCAGATACACCACCAAATAGTTTGACTGTTTCTTTTACAATACGCTGACAATCTTCAATTTTAGATACATCACCTTGGATGTACTGCACCCTTGAAGAATAGCGGCGCAATTTCATCTTAGCCTTTTGTCCTGATTTTTCATCACGACCATTGATGACAACACACCAACCTTCTTTAAGAAGCAATTTTGCCGTAGCAAATCCGATGCCCGATGTGCCACCACTAATCAATGCCACTTGTACATCACTTTTATGAGGCATACCTTGCCCTCCTATAATGTGGAAACATAGTCATAGACTAATTTCAACAACATAACTGTCGTTACCGACAAGAATACAACACGTACCAACGACGAACCCTTAGCAATAGCTAAATGAGATCCTAAGTAAGCACCTATAATTTGGCCTACCCCTGTAGCTAAACCGTACTTAATATTGACGTGACCTAAATAGAAAAATACGATTAAAGATGCTAAATTACTGGTAAAATTCAATATTTTTGCATTCGCTGAAGCATGCAGAAAATCAAAGCCAGTAAAAATAAAGCCCATAATCAAAAATGTACCTGTACCAGGGCCAATAAAACCATCGTAGATACCGATACCAAGAGCAAAGGCTATGCAGATATATAAGGCTTTGCCCGCCACTTGGGATGTACGATTTACCTCGCCCCAGTCCTTTTTAAATACCACAAATAGTGTGACACCAACAAGAAGGATAATAATGATAGGTTTTACATATAAAGGTGGCAATGATACGACGGCCAAGGTACCAAGCATGGAACCTATAAATGTAAAGGGTAGTAATTTGCGAACCAAGGGAAAATCAACCATATGATTTCTTAAGAATGTAATTGACGCACTACCAGCACCAAAGATACTAGATAATTTATTACTACCTAATGCCATACTGGGTGGAAGATTCGTTAATAGCATAGCAGGAACAGAAATTAGGCCCCCACCGCCCACAATGGAGTCTACAAAGCCTGCAAAGGCACCTGCTACAGCGAGCAAAACGAGAATTAGGATATCAAAGGGTAACCCCGTTACCTCAATAAGCCACTCCATATAAACCTCCTACAGATAGCACATCAACGGTCGCCAAAAGGCCACCGTTGTCATGCGTGTTTATGTTATTTTGCACCTAGACGATCAAGGGCTAATGTATAGCCATCAGCACCATAGACTAAGCATCGTTTCACACGACTAATGGTAGCCGTGCTTGCGCCTGTTTCTTCTACGATTTTTTCATAGCTATCACCTGCGCGTAACATTTTAGCTACTTGTAAGCGTTGAGATAGAGCTTTCAATTCATTAATCGTACAGATATCTTCAAAGAATGCATAGCATTCCTCTGTATTTTCAAGCGTTAAAATAGCGGTGAATAACTCATCGTTTTGCTGACTTCTCAATTTTTCATTGATACTCATAGGATCCTCCTACTTCTTATTCATCGCTTTAGACCAAGCATCACCAATCATTTGTACTAATTGTACCAAAATGATCAAGATGATGATGGTAGCAATCATGATATCAGCTTGGAAACGTTGGTAACCATATCGGATAGCAATATCACCAAGGCCACCGCCGCCGATAGCACCAGCCATTGCAGAGTAACCGATAAGGTTAACGATAAGAACCGTTACATTGTCGATAATGGTAGGCAATGCTTCAGGTAGTAAAACCTTCCATATGATTTGGAGTGGGCTTGCACCCATAGATTGAGCCGCCTCAATAACACCAAAGTTAATATCTTTAATAGATGTTTCTACAAGGCGCGCTAAGAACGGAATTGCTGCAATTGTTAAAGGCACACAAGCTGCAGTGGTACCAATAGATGTGCCTGCCACCATACGAGTGAATGGAATGATAGCTACCATCAAAATGATAAATGGTACGGAACGCGTTGCATTGACGATAGCACCTAGCACCTTATTAAGCGCTACATTTTCTAAGATATGACCCTTAGAGGTTACTACCAAAATAACACCGAGAGGGATACCAAGTAACATAGCCATGACCGTAGAGATGATGGTCATTTGCAATGTATCAAGGGTACCAGTTATGAGAAGATTAATGATTTGCTCTGACATAACCGATCACCTCGCTTTCAATTGGTAATGTTTTGATGTAGTCTAAGCCCTCTTGCGCATTTTCTGGGTCACCATTCAAGATAACGATAAGGCGACCAACGCATGTATTTTGGATATAGTCGATGCCACCAAAGAGGATACTTACATCGAGGTTAAAGCGTCGTACGAGACCTGCCACTACAGGTTCATCCGTAGATTGGCCTGTGAATTTAAGGCGTACTAATGGAGCTGTACCTGCAATCCATTGATCATGTAATTCCAAATGTTCTAACGCTTCTGGCGGTAAGTTATCACTTACTACAGAGCTGATGAATTCTTTTGTAGTATTTTCACGAGGATGTGTAAATACTTCAACAGTGCTACCTTCCTCGAGGATTACGCCGCCTTCAATAACCGCTACGCGATCACAGATTTCACGGATTACGTGCATTTCATGAGTGATGAGAACAATAGTAAGGCCCATTTTTTCGTTGATATCTTTCAACAATTTCAAAATGGATTCTGTTGTTTGCGGATCCAGAGCAGATGTAGCTTCATCACAAAGAAGAACCTTTGGATTAGACGCTAAGGCACGAGCAATACCAACACGTTGTTTTTGACCACCAGACAATTGAGTTGGATAGTTATTCATACGCTCAGTAAGGCCTACGATATCAAGGATTGGCGTAATACGTTCCTTGATTTCGGATTTGCTCAAGCCTTGTAATTCCAACGGAAATGCCACATTGTCATACACTGTACGAGAGGACAAAAGGTTAAAATGTTGGAAAATCATACCAATATCTTTGCGTGCTTTACGTAAATCGGATTTGCTAAGTGTTGTTAAATCTGTACCATTGACGATAACAGAGCCAGATGTAGGAGCTTCGAGCATGTTGATGCATCGAATCAATGTGGATTTACCGGCCCCTGATTGACCGATAATGCCAAAGATTTCACCTTCTTTAACATCAAGGCTAATATCTTTTAATGCTTCCACACGAGTAGCGCCTTCATAGACTTTACTAATGTGTTGTAATTGAATCAAAATAATGTCCTTTCTTAAGGTAAAAGTTTACCATGTAATGAAAGTAGATTACCTATTAAGGCAAACCTTCTTCCATCAATTTTTCTAGTGCTTCGCGTAGACGAAGTGTAATAGCACCTGGTTTACCACCGGATACTGGATTTCTGTCTAGCTTAGTAATTGGGATGACACCACCAATTGTATCGGTAAAGAATAATTCGTCCGCATCATCTACAAAGGCGCGGTCAAATTCTTTTTCGATGAGAGTAATACCTAGAGATGGTGCTACGCGAGTCAAAATCATTTGGCGCGTAATACCTTTTAAGATATGATTATCTGCTGGGTGCGTATACAAGATACCATCTTTGACAACAAATACATTAGATGTTGCACCTTCTGTACAAACGCCATCACGGAACAACATGGCAGTATAAGCAAATTTCTTCTCCGCTTTAGTTTGAGCCAAAATATTTGGAATCAAGTTAGTAGTCTTAACATCTACATGGTCCCAACGCTCATCAGGTAATGCAATCGCTTTTACACCTTCACCCAATTTATTAACTGCATCCATATCCAAATTACGGATAGACATAAGCATTTGTGGTTCTAGTTTGGAACGATCGTATGCATGATGGCGTGGCGCTACACCACGAGAGATTTGCAAATAAATATAGCCCTCTTTGATTTCACTTTGCTCGATTAAAATTTCGTGCAATTCTGTTAAATCATCTGGGGTCATTTTTACTGGAATATCCATTTCACGCATAGAGCGATACAAGCGATCTTGATGGTAAGACAATGCGAAGCAACGGCCTTTTACGACACGTACCACTTCGTATACAGAGTCACCAAACAAATAACCACGGTCATCAATACTGATAACTTTGGCACCTGGTTCAACAAACTCGCCATTAAAATATGTTAATTCTTGCATAGGAGCACCTCTTTTTCTATATCGTTACTCTATCAAGTAGTAATCATCATGGACTTATTATATCACAATTACTTTCAAATTTTCACACTTTACTTTGTGAAAGATATAACTTAGATATACAAAAATCCGCTAGGATGCCATAGCTAAAAACTATATCCTAGCGGATGTATATTATTAATGTCCCAATATAAATTTACGTAATGGTTTAGGTACATGGTTTAATGTCACGGCAGTCAAATAGGACAGGCCTAGCGCCATCACATACATAGCTAGCACATTAACTACGGTATATAAAAGATTATATTTAGCCATCACGCCAGAGATGATCAACAACCAGAATGGATGTGCTAAATAAATACCGTAGGACTTATCCCCTATTTCTGACCAAGTGGATTCCATAGTCGCATTCATTGGTAAGGTTTGGAATAAGAACAGACTAAATAGTGTTCCCAGTCCAGTATAGAGAACACCCATTGGGCTCATTTGATGAACTGTATAAATTGCTTCAAGCACTGTATAATGCCATACGTCCATGACATAGTAGTAGGATCCAAGCATCAATAAAATAGAACCTACCGCACTAACACCTAATAAGTAACGATAGCGCCACATGTATTCACATACCGTTTCATAGCGCTCAGCACATACAGCACCCAACAAGAATATCCACACATAATGGATAACCCAATAATTAAGTCTCATATCAAAGAGATATTTCAATACAGGGTTATTACTAAGATGTTCTGTTACCCAACGGCCAAGCATGTAAGATGATACATAATCGATGCCAACTTGGATGATAAATAGTAATACCATCCAGAATACAGGACGTTTTAAGATGACTTTCACCATAGCTCGCCATAGAGGCATCATCACGTAGAACCATAAGAGGATAACCATAAAGTATAAATGATACATAGACGTACCAAATAATAGATTTACAGCCAATGGTCCCGGATGCAAATTACCTAGATTATGCGCCGTTAGACCCGTGTAGAGCAAATAAAATATGGACCACGTAATATATGGAAATAGCACCACCTGAATACGGCGGTGCATAAATTCCTTATATGAGAATGGTCCCTCTACAGATGTATGGTAGAACAATCCAAATGCAGAGAGGAAGAAAAATGCTGGTACTCCAAAGCGCGATAGAATTTCTAAGACGCTAATGAGTTCTAAATTTACAAAAGGATTTTGTAATGCGTAAGAACCTACATGAATGCCGATAACACCGAGCATACAGAGGCCACGCATATATGTAATTTCCGGTAAAAATGCTTTTTTCATGTCCATTCCCTATTCACTATTGACCAGGTACAACTGCAGGTGTTGGCACAAGGCGTGGACCTTGAGATATTGTAGCCGGTTGTTTAACTACTGGAATTACAGATGATATAATTTGAACAGCTGTTGTCTTTACTGGTTGAGCAGGTTGTGCTGGTGCAGCTTGACCATTAGCCTTAGCTGCTGCTTCTGCCTTAGCCTTAGCTTCTGCCTCAGCTTTAGCTTTCGCTTCTGCTTCACGTTTCAAGCGCAATTCTTTTTCAAGAGGTACTACAGGTTTATCGTAGATTGTAATATCTGTTTCGAATAGACGGCCCCAAGGGAATGTAGCCTTTACTGTACGAGGGTCGACTTTAAGGTATTTTTCAGCGAAGTCTTGGATACGTTCACCTAAGTAGCTTTCAAGACGTTCATTCAACTCGCCAGAGTAACGTACATTATCTGTACGAATGGAATCTTGCATACGGTAAATATCTTTCCGGATATTTGCTTGGTACGCCCAGTTATCCAAATATTGTTGAGTCAACATTTTGCGGTGACCTTCTGGGCTCATAGTTTTGAGCAATACCCCTTGCGCAATGGCGTAGCCTACCGTATTACTTGCGGTATTCCAACCATTGTACGCACCGATTTTGTATAACATATCGCGTTTGTACATAGCAGAAACTAATGTATTGTCCGCACCATTGTTATAAGCAATATCAGCAACGCTTACGTTTACACCAGAATCAACAGCTTGTTGAATTCGATCTACGAAAGCATTTGTAGAATTAGAAATCATCGGGAAGTTCTCGAAGCTTTCAGATTCACCAGTACTTGTAGTAAGTGGTGTATTTACTGCTAACAACACAGTTGGTTTACCTTGTGTCACCATAGTGCCACCTACGGCCTCAACGTGTTGAGCAATTGTTTTATCGATGGTTTGGTCTTCGTAACCTGGCAATGTTTTACCGCCACCACCGAGTGGGTAAATTACAGAGAATGTAGGTTTTTCTGTACTTTCATCTGTACGAGAACGAGCCATCAACAATAGACCAAGTTGGTCAGCACCAGGGAAGCTACCGTATTTTTCAACAGGAATGTCCTTGGAGTATTTACTTAAGTAACGACCTTCTAGTGCAGATTGGGACAATTGAGATGTATCATCATGGCCCAGTGCAAAGTAATCGAATACGCCGCTGCGAGTTTCATCAATCAACTCTTTATTGATTTTCATGTTCTTTTGGCGACGGTCAAACCAGTCTTGCAAATATTCTACAGGAACAGAGGCTTGAAGGCTCATCAATTTTTGAGTTTCCTCTTGTGTTAAGGAACCAGAGTCTAATTTATCTTGCAATGCTGCAATTTGGAAGATAGTAGGACCGTATTCCGCATAGTAAGCTGGTTCAGTGCCGCCACCACTAGCACGTGGGGAGCGCATTACAGTACCGAATCCATAGATACGCACGTTTTTATTACGAGCTTTTAAGGATTCAATACGTTTTAAACGACTTTCCAATGTGGAAAGTGGAATATTATGTTTACGAGAGTCTACAAGACCACCATAAATAAGTGTATCTGTACTCAATACCATCACATCAGCACGGCCTGCATTTTGTTCAACCCAAGCCATGATTTGATCCGCTTGACCTTGGTAGTTCTTACCAGAAATCAAATTTTGAGGTGGTGTCAATATAGTCATACCTGCTTCGCGAGCTGTATCTACAGTATATTGTAAGCTTACAGGGCGATCATCTTGAGGTACGTACAACACGGTTTCCGCATCAATTTTAATAGATGTACCAGTAGCGATGGCTGCTGCCATAAGTGCTACTTTCAACCATTTATTCGTCATAAATCAAATCTCCTTCTGTGTTGCGAGTACTCCCGACTCGCGAAATGAACTGTTTTATAATACTCTCTTTTTCTGACACTTTTATGAAATGTTCATATGCTCAATAGTATAATTATATCATTTGACTATTATTTCGCAACTGGCTTGGTTTTCCCTACCTTAGGTAGACTCCAATTGTACTTGATGGCTAACAAACGGATAACGAGTACCACTGTGAAAGCACCATATACGGCCATACTGTCCCAACTAGATGTAACCATAAGATAATAAACGATGCCGCCAATAATACTAGGCAAGGCATATACATCCTCTTTTAAAACAGATGGTATGCGCTGTGCTAGCATATCCCGGATAATACCGCCACCTACTGCAGTTATCGTACCTAACAGTACAATAAATATAGGCAACTCTGGATAGAGTTTAAAACCTGCAGAGGCGCCTGTAACAGTAAATGATGCTAACCCTAATGCATCGGCTAATAAATAACTAGCACGACTACGAGGGCCCATTGCATGCTTACGGTAACGGCTGTTGTAAATCAAGAACACAATAACTGTTACAGCTAAGACAACCGTTACGTACACTACATTTCGCAGTGAGTTCGGCGGAAAATAACCGAGCAATACGTCCCGTACAATACCGCCGCCGATAGCCGTAGCCAACGCCAACACGGCCATACCAAATATATCCATCTTCCGAGCTACCCCAACAAGTGCACCGGATACAGCAAAGGCAATGGTGCCAATCATATCAAACATATACCATATAATATCCATAATTCCCCCATATAATCTATTCGCATAACTGCGTACACTGTGATAGACTTTATGTAAGATATTATACATGAAGAGGTATGCCAATGACAAAAGACATTACTGTAGATATTGAAAATATGGATGAACGCTCTCGCGACGAATATTTTATGTCCATCGCTATGGAAGAAGCGCGCAAGGCTTATGACCTTGGAGAAATCCCTATCGGTGCCATTCTCGTAAAAGACAATACCATCGTTTCACGCCATCACAATCGTCGTGAACTCGATCATGATGCAACGGCTCATGCAGAGGTCCTTGTAATCCGCGAAGCATGTGATGTCCTCAAGCGCTGGCGGTTGACTGGTTGTACCCTGTATGTTACGATAGAGCCGTGTCCGATGTGCGCTGGCGCCATTATCAACAGTCGTATTGATCGCGTTGTATATGGTGCAAGTGATTACAAAGGAGGCGCCGTAGAATCGCTATTCAATGTGCTATCTCACCCAGGTTTAAATCATGAACCTGAACTGGCATCTGGTGTGCTTGGTGATGAATGTAGCCAAATCATGAAAGACTTCTTTAAAGAGCGCCGTAAAGCACGGAGGAGTACCCAAGAGGCTGAAGGGTCCGCACTCGAAATGCGGTAGGTCGGGCAACCGGCGCGGGGGTTCAAATCCCTCCTCCTCTGCCAACTAAACTATATAAAGCGCTAACCATGGTTAGCGCTTTTTTTGTATCTATATTGACTCAATTTATATAACTCTATTGTTACCTATATAATTAATCTATATTTATCAATACTTTGGTAACTTTATGAGTTATAATATACACAAGATATAATTACTGCTATTAAATAGACTCAAAGGGACACGACTATGAAAAAATATTACCCGTATCTCATCACATTGAGCCATATGATTAATGACTCTTGTCAAAGTGTGTTACCTGCCCTCTTACCACTGTTCATTTATACCTATGGACTGAGCTTGGAGCAAGCAGGTTTTCTCATCTTAGCTAACACAGCATTATCTTCATTATTACAGCCATTACTAGGCTATATTTCAGACAAGATCAATCAACCGCGGCTCATTGCCTTCGGTGTTTTATTATCCGCCTGTAGTACAGGTATGATGGGCTTTGTTACCTCTTATGAAAGCCTCCTTGTTTGCGCCACCTTAGCTGGTGTAGGTTCCTCTATCTTCCATCCTGAAGGCGCTAAAATTATGAATCGCCTCGGTGGTGGCAAAAAAGGTAAGGCCATGGGCACCTTTGCCATTGGCGGCAGCTCTGGCTTTGCCTTTGGTCCACTCTTTGCAGGCGCCATCGCCTATACAGTAGGGCCACATGGACTAGCTGCTTTTACAGTGGCAGGTATTATTATATTTACCGGCTTATTCGCCCTCATGCCTCGCATCGTAGCGCATGCGCGTACTATTGATCAAGCAGTAGCTACAGAAAATCCTGCTGTAGCCGCAAAACCACTAAAAAACTATTGGAAATACTTTGGTATCTTGTTCATTATCATCCTTAGTCAGTCGGTAAACTTCCGCGTTATCAATGCGTTCATTCCTATCTTCTGGACTCGTGAACTCGGTACAAGTCCAGAACAAGGCAGCTTTGCCTTAACCGTATTCTTTAGTATTGGTATCTTCATGACATACATCGGTGGCCTATTAGGTGATAAATTTGGTCCTATCAAAATCATTAGACTTTCCCTATTAGTTTGGTTACCAGCTATGTTCCTATTAACAGAAGTGCCAAATTTCTCGCCAGTAATCATGCTACCTGTAGGTTATCTCCTACTACTCATGATTGGTGCTGCAAAAGCAATTAGTTACAGCCCAGTTATCGTCCTAGGCCAAACCTATCTTGCTAAAAGTATTGGCTTTGCATCAGGTATCACCCTCGGCGTAAGTCAAACCATCGGTGGTGTAATCGCACCTGTTGTGGGTAACCTAGCAGATACCTACTCCCTACCAATTGCTATGATGACACTGGTGCCATTCCTCGTAATGGGCCTTGGGGCATCATTACTACTTAAAGATCCTAAAAAATTATAAAAGTAAGAACTACAAAAGGGGCTGTAAAACAGCCCCTTTTGAGTTTTATATCTATACGATTTACAATAGCTTAAACTTTATTTTCATTTTTAATTTTAATAGTTTGATTTGGCATAACTAATACAACCATATTGATAGCATTCACAATTATAGTTTTTATATCACCGGGAAGTAATACAGAGCCTAAAAGAAGAAAGTTAAGCCCTAAATACCATTTTGGATCTCTAACCCCAATATCAACCAAACGCTTAATACCAATATATTGCGTAACCATATTACAAACTATTAATACAAGGACAAATAATATAGTGCCTAATATAGAATTTATATAAGGTTCATTAAATAAATACTTAACGTGCGGCAACACTACAAGGACAATACTCTCTATAATGAGACTATAGAAGAAAAACCACTTCCTATTTAAAGCGGAATAATCAGTTCTCCAGAATTTACCACATTTAAAGAAATTATAAGCACATAAAAGAGCTAATGAACCAAAATATATTACTAAAAACATAATGATAGTCATCATTTACCTCATCCGAGATTATAAAAAACACCAGATCACCTACTTTATTTCTTTAAAGGTTGTTTACTCCTAATATATGCAACAGTCATAAAGCTTACAAACATTATGGAAAGATTTATAATTCTATAATCATTTCTATATTGAATATCATTTATCAGTAAAAGTTCAATTAAAGAAGTAATAATGAGTATGGCTGGTGCAATATAAAATAGAAATTTACTATTTATTTTGACTGGTCCTAATACTGTAGTTATTGCCATAATAATAAAAATTATTGTAAATAAGCCTAATCCCATTAACGTTCCACCTATACACCTATAATCAGCTCAATATTTCATACATTATATCTATATATTTTAAGAATAATAAAAATATAAAATAAATAACATTATATCATCATAGTATTTAAGTTAATATACAAAAAAGCCCCCATACTGATATGTACCCATTTTCCTGGACACATATTATTTACTAGCCTAAACACATGGATGCTTCCCTGTATTTTACAGGAGGCATCCATTTTGTTTTTTTCTGGATCCTTTTGTTGTTGTAATAGTTAATGTATTCTTCTATTGCTACTGCAAAAGCATTAAATGATGAATATTCTGTTTCAAAACCATAATATATTTCTGTTTTCAATCTACCAAAAAAGGTTTCCATCACAGAGTTATCATAACAATTTCTTTTTCTAGACATAGACTGAATAATGCCATGTTCTTTAAGTGCTTGCCTAAAATAGTTATGTTGGTATTGCCAGCCTTGATCAGAGTGGAAGATTAATCCCGA
>NZ_JAJEQD010000022.1:0-22471 GCF_020687175.1 Veillonella fallax
AAGGCTATATTTTGCCATAGAAAAACCGACCTCCTTAACGTTAAGATTTTTGGTCTAACATTAAGGGGTCGGTTCATACATTAGTTTTTAGTAAGGCTTTTGTGTTATTACTTTTCAACTGCTACTAGTCAGTGCACCTACGAAATCAGTATAGTAAAGGCATAACCATGTGTTGAGTGTGAAAGTAGATAGAGGTTGCTATGAATTCTATTCTATGTTGTCGTGATATACAGATTCGACAAGAGGTTCATAAACTAGGCGTATTAATTTTACTTTGGCGTAGACAATTGGGCATGACGCAGTATCAGTTGGCAGATAAGTCAGGTCTAGCCCAATCTTATATTAGTGATCTTGAAAGTGGTGCTATCGATCCGCGATGGTCCACTATTTATAGAGTTGTATCTGGATTAGGGCAGATGAGCGTACAAGATTTTCTAAATGGGCCACAAACCATTAGAACCCTAAGGATTCATTGATGATAATAATCTCCATGGTTTGCATGTTGCGCATCTTTTTGTAGTAAATTGTTAAAGCATTACAAATACGATCCGGAGAACCACAGTCATAACACTTTTCTTCTAATTTGGCACAAGGATTGAGGGAGCTTTTCTTATTCTTCTTGCTGTTTAGCGGTGCTGCTACATTTCGTGCTCGATAAATAGCAGATGCTAAGTCAGGGGTAATCTTGTTAGTGCCAAGCACAAAGAACACCTCTTGGGAACCAAATAGAGACGCTGCCACACGATTGCCTGTGCCGTCGATATTGACCATCTCGCCCGTTTGGGATAATGCATTTACAGAGGTGAGAAATACATCGCGCCCCATGGTGCGTAATGCAGTGTCGCGGAAGCTTTCACCAGGAAGGGGACGTTGGATATCTGTTATATCATCGTTAACCTCGGATAAAGCAGCATGTACATTGAGCTCTAATAAGGTGTGGGAATCACCGATAGCCACTCGTTTGTTCTGAATGCGAGACTGTAAATAATCAACAGCTTCTGCACCTGTTTCAAAATAATGAACTACGAAATTATTGCGCTCTAAAGCCTTAATTGTTCTCTTTATATCGATGGGAGCATCATTGATTTGGGGATTGATAACTGCGTTGATTGTCGTTTCTGTATTGGCCATGAGCCCTCCAAAAGTAGTTGTCTTAATTAGAACGTTAAAATTTGTGTCCTTACTGTTATTAAGTGGTTTATTACTATAATTGTAACGTTTTACATGGGTGTATTCAATTAACCGTTAATTGTAACGTTATGAGATTAACTTTTACCATTATCAAAATTATAGTATAAAAATTAGAATAATAGGCTTAGAAAATAAATTTTACTTTTACCTATAGGTTGAATTTGCTATAATAATAGTATTGATATGGCATAAGCCAATGTTAAGGAGGCAAAAATCGTGGATTTAATTCAAAAATTAAAAGACCAAGTAAAACCATTAGGTAAAAAAATCGTGTTGCCAGAATACAAAGATGAACGCGTATTGAAAGCAACTGAAATCATTTTGAAAGAAGGTTTCGTAACACCTGTACTCGTTGGTAACCCTGCAGAAATCGCTGAAGCTGCTAAAGCTGTTGGCGTATCCATCGAAGGTGCTGAAATCATCGATCCAGCTAACTACGATCGTTACCAAGAAATGGTTGATACATTCGTAGAATTGCGCGCTAAAAAAGGTATGACTCCTGAAAAAGCTGACGCAACTATGAAAGGTGACTGCTTATTCTTCGGCGCTATGCTCGTTCGCCTTGGCGCAGTAGATGGTATGGTTGCTGGTTCCGGTTGCCCAACTGCAAACGTATTGCGCGCAGCATTACAAGTTGTTGGTACAAAACCAGGTCTTAAAACTGTATCTTCTTCCATGTTCATGTTCACCAGCAAAAAAGAATATGGCGACGACGGTATGCTCGTATTCTCCGACTGCGGCGTATTGCCTAACCCAACTAGCGAACAATTGGCTGATATCGCAGAATCCACTGTAGAAAAAGCTCGCAAAGTTGTTGGCATGGCTGACCCTCGCGTATCCATGTTGTCCTTCTCCACTAAAGGTTCCGCTTCCACTCCAGAAGTAGACAAAGTAGTAGAAGCTGTTAACATCTTGAAAGAACGCAATGTTGACTTCAAATTCGACGGCGAATTGCAATTGGACGCTTCCATCGTTCCTTCCGTAGCAGAAAAGAAAGCTCCTGGCTCCAACGTAGCTGGTAAAGCTAACATCTTGATCTTCCCTGATCTTCAAGCTGCTAACATCGGTTACAAATTGGTACAACGCTTCTCCGGTGCTGATGCTCTTGGCCCATTGATTCAAGGCTTGGCTAAACCAGTTCATGACCTTTCTCGTGGTTGCTCCGCTCAAGACGTTGTAGACGTTGCAGCTATCGCTGCTGTTGAAAGCATCTAATTTCAACTACAACTTCATTTGAAACATTTCAATGAAATAGAAAAAGCTGATTCTTCGGGATCAGCTTTTTTGTTTGTATAAATCTATATAGAAGGTGTATGATTAGGTTAAATAAAGTTGATTAATGTGCTTAATCAATGTATTACGTAAATGCACTTGATACATACAAGTATCATTGTGTTTGGAGCCTTGAAAAGGAGAGGGCTATGATTTCTGTATTCGACGCAAATCCTGTTGTTTTTGAAGATACTGATCGTACATTGACGGTTAGTTATAATGGTGTACTCTGTAAAGATGCAAATGGTACTGTTACGACTGATATTGATTTTGATGACGTAAATGAGCTATATCTTACAAGATATTTAAATTCAAATAGTAACTATTCGATTATATTTAGAGACCATAATTGGAAAAACATAGAAGGTCAAGATTTAGATACTGACCGTAAAGGATCTAATGCTGGTCACAATATCCGCGAAACAAAAGCAATCATTGCTGCCTTTGCTCGCCATAAATTGACAGCGGATTTTCCTGCAAATTTAGATACCCTTCAATTGCCACTTGATTACTCCTACATGGGAAAACGAGAAATTACCATTAAAAATGGTGTTATCTCAAATGGTAAGGTAGATATCCCTATTAATGAAATTCGCCGCGTAGTATGTGCCTCTAATGGTACGATTAGCAAATTGTTAGTCTATAAGGAAGAAAAACCTAGCTCCTTCTTCAAAAAGATTTTCGACAAATGTGATATGAAAATCACGTTGAATGCCATTACCCTGCCATTATTAGAAGCCATCGTAACGCGCAATACAGGTCATGGTATCGATTTTAGTCGTGGTAATGGCTTTGATCAAAAGGACTCCAACTATATCATCATTCGTTACCTTGACTCTGGATTCTTCCTAGAAAAAGACGGTACAGCACCTACAGAGTGGCAAAAAACTGCGGCTGAGACTACAGCTAAATTTAATTACGATGTAAAAACATTATTAATATAATATTAGTTTTATTGTGAAAGTTAGGAGTTACTATGTCTGTATATCAATTTTCTCTGCCTAATAAGTCTGGTGAATTGCAATCGCTACAAAATTTTGAAGGCAAAGTTCTTATTGTTGTTAATACGGCAAGTAAGTGTGGATTTACTCACCAATATGAGGGGTTAGAGGCTCTTTATAAGAAATACAACGAACAAGGTTTAGAAATTATTGCGGTCCCTTCCAACCAGTTTGGCGAGGAAGAGCCTGGTTCTAATACCGAAATTCAATCCTTTTGCAAGGTAAATTATGGGGTTACTTTTACTGTGATGGGTAAATCTGATGTGCGTGATGAAAGTGCCTTGGATTTATTCAAATATATGATTAAAGAGCAACCATTTAAAGGGTTCCCGCCTAGTGATAAGACAGAAATGCTTACAGACTATCTCAATGGCATTGATCCTAACTATCTAAAGGACGATGAGGTAAAGTGGAACTTTACTAAGTTTGTTATAGATCGTAAAGGTAATGTGGTAGGGCGCTTTGAGCCTGTTGTAAAACCGATGGAAATGGAATCTTTTATTAAAACATTATTATGATTTTGGCAGACGACTAAATTTTAGGGAATAAGTGACATTGATTTATAATATCTCTTGCTTCTTAAAAGTGTTCGTTTAGTAGCGTACTTAGTATGGTAAAGAAAAGAACCGCTAGTTTTGTAACTAGCGGTTCTTTTGTGTATATAGTAATATTAGCGAACATAAATATTTGTACCCTAAAAAAAGATACCATAAAATGCTTGAAATAGTAAAAATATGTGATAACATTTGAATTATATTAGAGCGAAAAGGAGAATCACCATGGCAGAGCAACTCGTAAATGTTCATGATTTAGTGGGCCGCTGTCCCTATGCAACGAGCCAAAAGTTATTAGCCGGCAAATGGTCTTTATTGATCATGCACGAATTATCTGAAGGTCCTGTGCGCGTCCGTGAGTTAGAGCGCCGCTTATATCCAATTACGCAAGCCACTCTTACTAGAGCTCTGCGACAAATGGAGGATGACGGTTTAGTTCATCGTGAAGTATATGGTACTATTCCACCTAAGGTAGAATATAGCCTTACCGAAGTGGGGGCAGAGTTTAAAGCGGTTCTCGCATCTCTTGAAAAATGGGGGAACCAATATATCGACTATATGAAAGCCGCTGGCCGCATTTAAGAAGCGACAGCGGCATTTCTGCCCTTATATATGATATAAATAGCCATTTGTTTGTGCCATGTATTAAGAAAAATATGGTATAATAAACAATACGAATGATATAAATTCTCAATAAATGAGAGGTATTGATAATAATGTTGAATGTTACTTTTTTAGCGCATAGTGGCTTTCTTGTAGACGATGGTAAGCGTTGCTATGTGTTTGATTATTATAAAGATCCTAATAATATTGTTTGGCAATTAGCAAAGCGTGGCCGTGAGCTTTGGTTCTTTGTAAGCCATGTTCATGCAGATCATTTTAATCCATCCATTACAGAATTTGATGGTCCTCAAACACGCTACATTTGCCATCAAGATGTGCCCTTAGAGGGCAAGGTAAAGAAATGCATTACCATGCGCCCAGGTCATGATGCTACATTAGATGATGTAGGCATTCATATGTATGGTAGTACCGATGAAGGTGGTTCTTTCTACGTAAAGACAAATACGGCTAACATCGATTCTGATTCTATCTTCCACGCCGGTGACCTCAACTGGTGGCATTGGCTTGGTGATACGCCAGAGAATAATGCTTATGCAAAGCGCATGGCATGGCGTGAGTTCAAAGAATTAGACGGTTTGTCTGTCGATGTAGCGATGTTCCCTGTAGATAATCGTTTGGAAGACGCTATGGAGTGGGGCAGCATTGAGTTTTTACGCCGCGTAGAGGTGAAAAAAGCCTTTATTCCGATGCATCTAAATGGCCCACTATGGACGCCATCCGTGTATTTTAAAGCGCTCTTTGGTGATGTCCCTGTATGGGAACCTCAAAAAGAAGGCGATGAATGCACATTCTAAATATACTTTCACAGTTTGTAGTTCGTGAAAGTTCGTGGCCTCTATGGTCACTACGTTATATGGGGAGAGTCTATATACGTAATTCAGTAAGTTAGGATCAAGTGATGATGAAAACTAAACCAGTGGCAACCACCCTATTGGTTGTCATGGCTATTATATTTTTAATTTCATATCCACAACGGCAAGATATGTTTTGGGCATTTATCATGCACGTATCTGGGGCCGCTATGATCGGTGGCTTGGCGGATTGGTATGCGGTGACGGCTCTCTTTGCAAAACCTTTGGGGATACCTTTTAAGACTGCTATCTTACCACGCAGTAAGGAACGTCTTATACAAATGGGGCGTACCATGCTCAGTGAAGAACTATTGCGTGTGCCTCAAATGTACTATGCCATCAAAAAAGAACGGGTTATGGTCCGCATTATTGAATACGGCATGAGTGATGTAGGACAAGGCCAAATGCGGGATATTCTGTACGGTGTAGGCAATCAGGTCTTGTCCCATATGGACATTGAGCCGATGCGCCAGGAGATTAATAAGGCCATATACAAAGGCGTGACAAACTGGAAGGCGACACCGCTCGTTATTTTGTTTGGCCGCTGTATGTTAGAACGCCATACGGCGAGCATTTTCTGGCTATATTTTAACCGTACTTGTCAGCGCGTCATTGCATCGAATCAGGTATATCCGTACTTGTACCGCGTAATGCTAGACATTATGAAAACCTATACGAAGGACTCCTTCTTCCGTGAATTGGCCATTGCCTTTGGCGGTGATGGGCTTTCACCAGAACGATTAGTAGAAACGGTACAGAAAAAGGCGGTTCAATTCCTTAAGGATAATGAGTCCATCGACTCCGCTTTAGGTCGTTACGTATGGGGCCAAGCCATTCGTTTCTTCAATAATTTGGAAACCAATGCAGAGTGGCAAGCATTCATCGAAGAGCATAAGGATCAATGGATTAAGATGGTTCTTGAAGAATGGGAAGGCAAGCTCATCGACGGTGATACGGTGGACTGGAAACGACTCATGGACATCGTTATCGGCCGCTTTAATGTGCTCGGTACAGAGATTTTGCTGAACCCAGACAAGCAAGCACCGTTTGAACGATTCTTCTTGTTACGCAGCATTCCGTGGTTACAAAAATTAAACCCTCTCATCGATAAGGTGGTAGGACAAGAGTTATCTCGATATTCCCCTGATGAAATCACCCAAATTGTACGAGGCAAGATGTACTATGACCTTCAAATGGTCCGTATCAATGGTTCCCTCGTAGGGGCTGTTTTAGGTGGTATATTCTACGGTTTATATCTTTTGGTAGAGGGGGTGCTCAAATGATTCACTATTTGAAATCCCTCACTTTGCGGCAGCGTGCTAACGGCATTCTTGGTTTGACCGCCGTATTGTACTGTTTTGTTTTCATAGGCCAATTTTTCTATGGCCGTGAAAGCTGGTATCAGCCTCTTTATTGGGCTGTGCAGTCAGCACTTATCGGCAGTGTGGCAGACTGGTTTGCCGTAACTGCATTGTTCCGTAAGCCACTAGGTTTTCCGTATCATACAGCGTTAATTCCTCGTAATAAGGATCGCCTTATCAACGGTGTTATCAAGCTCGTTGAAACAAAGATGCTTACCAAGGAACGATGCAAAGTATTGTTGAGCAATGTTCAATTTGTACCATTGTTTGAAAAATTCTTGTTATCTCCAGAAGGGCAGCGGGCAGCGCGCCTTGTGATACATCAAGGGCTACATCTATTATGGAAATCTCAAACTAGTGAGGAATGGGCTCAATGGGGGGCAAAACGCATTCGTGGCTTGCTTCAAAAACATTCCCTAGTACCGGTTTTAAAACATGTATTGCTCGATTTGTGTGAACATAATCGCTATGAAGGCATGGTTGTACAGGTATTGAACGTAATTCAAGAACGTATCAACCATCCCGCTATGGTTACGTGGCTTACAGCGGTTGTAGCAGAAGAGGCTCATAAGAAAAAGCGAAAAGGATTCTGGTCTGATTTCCTCATCTCCATGTCTGAGGCCACAGATGTGGTGAACTACCAAGAGATGGCGCAAGCTATTGTTCAAGAGGCCTATGCTATGCTTGAAAATTGGAAACGCCCAAATAGTCCGGAACGGACTGCATGGCTTCGCCAATGGGTAGACCCAATTCGCCACATAGAAGAGAATCGCGAGGTTTGTGATGCTCTCGATGAAGCGTGGGAACGTTGGATTCGTGAACAAGATTGGGAATCTGTCATTGAAAACCATTTATGCCCTTATGTAGAGGAATTGTTACTCGTAGGGGATGAAAATGGAGAAACACCTGCACAAGTTCTTGTGAATATTGCTCTTGAATTGTGGACTGTATATGGTCAATCTGAAGATTTGAGAAACCGTATAGAAGATACATTGCACAATATTGGTATATATGTGCTTGAACAGGGGTATGACCTTATTGAAACCATCATACGCCAAGTTTTGGGCGGCCTTAGCACAGAGAAGTTTATTTACTTCATTGAATCTAAGGTAGAGGATGACCTCAGCTGGATCCGTATCAATGGTGCCATTGTTGGTGCTATTGCAGGTCTTGTTGTATGGACCTTCCTCGAATATGTGTATATGCCACTATGGCAACAATTCATAGGCTAAATAATTATATGCTTAATAATTAAGCGCTACATAATAAAAGGGACTGACCGTTGGTCAGTCCCTTTAGTTTATTCTTCTATTCTGTTGTACGGTAATCGTACGGTAAATGTAGTTCTTACTTGTGGTTCACTAGTAGCGGTTACTGTGCCGTGGTGCAAGTTAATAACCTTATTTACAAAGTATAAGCCAAGGCCAATACCGTGATTTGATTTCTTGTTTCGAGATTGCTCTGTTTGGTACATGCGATCCCAAATATGCTCAAGGTTTTCTGGCTCGATGCCGATGCCATTATCTGTTACCGTAATAACAAGTTCACCGCCGGCAAGCTTAGCGGAAATGTCGATAGTGGAATTCGTAAACTTGATAGCGTTATCTACCAAGTTCGTAATGGCACGACGTAAGGACACTTCATGGGCCACGATATGCATATTTGGTTGAATATTGGATGTAATGGAAATCCTTTTTTCTGTATTCTCTGCAACGAGTCGTGTATAGTCATGAACCATATTGGTTAACATCAATGATACATCTACAGGTGCTAAGTTGAGTTCATGCGCATTCTCTAGACGTGCTACATCGAGCAATTGACTTACGAGGTTAGTCATAAACTTGGCTTGTTCTAAGATATGTGTTAAGCCTTCTCGCAAATCGTCCTCTGTACGGCCATATTTTAAAGCGAATTCACTTTCTGCTTTGATAACAGCAATTGGTGTACGCAATTCATGAGATACGTCAGAACTAAACTGTTTCTCCCGATTAGAGGAGTCTTCCAGACCTGAAATCATGCGGTTGAATGTGGTGGTAAGCTCGTAGATTTCATCTCGCGCTGTGCGGGATGGAATATCAATACGGCGGCTCAAGTCATTGTTTTTGCCGATAACCTTAGCTGTTTTCGTCAAGGTTCGGACCGGCTTGAGGCCTTTCTTGATGAATAGATAACCACCTAGTGATGAAATCAACAAGAAGATAACATCACCTAATAATAAACTATATAGTAGGTTTTCTGTCTTTTTAGAGGCTGTTTTTACCTTTGTAACAGCACGCAAAATACCACGATAGTTTGGTTCGTTAACCGGCGTATCGTAGTAATAGAAGGTGTCGTCACCTACAGCAATTTCTCCAACCTGTCCTAAGGAGAGGACTGTTTGGTTTGGGAAACCGTCTGGTAAGGCGCCTTTAATAATATAGCCGTCTTGGGTGGAAACAAAGAAGAATGTATTATCTTGGTACGGTTTAAATTTGCGAATATCCGTAGCCATGATCATTGCTTGCTGCTGCAAGCGCTCACGTACTTCTTTGTTATCAGATTCGTGCGTATATGCATAAATCCATGCAGAGGCAACCATCAAAATGATGAGCAAAAAGATGGTATACCAAGACATAATTTTAAAAGTGAGGGGCAGCCGATTAAATAAATCGGTAGCTGCCCCAGACATGGTGTCTAGATCTCGGTGAGGATCATTAGTTTTCTGTTTTGAGGACATACCCTACTCCACGAACTGTTTGAATGAGTTTTACATTCTCATCAGTATCGATCTTTTTACGTAAATCTTTGATGTATACATCGATAAGATTAGAGTAGCTTTCATAGTCGTATTCCCAAACATGGTCAAGAATTTGTTGACGGGATAATACGATGTTTTCGTTACTTGCTAAATAGAATAGAAGGTCAAATTCTTTTGCAGTCAATGTGATTGTTTCACCATCGCGTTTAACGGTACGTTGAGGCACATTGATTGTAAGCGGACCTACGTGGATATCGTTTTGTGCATGGCGCGCATTACGACGAGCCAATGCATAAATACGAGCTGTTAATTCTTCAAGATCGAAAGGTTTTACAAGGTAATCGTCAGCGCCTGTGTTGAGGCCTGTAACTTTATCTTGCAAGGAATCTTTTGCAGTTAAAAGCAATACAGGTGTTGTATTGCCGTCGTTACGCATTTGTGCAAGAGCGCTAATGCCATCAAGAACTGGCATCATAATATCCATAACGATAACATCATAGCTGGATGTATTTACATAATCAATAGCTTGTTGACCATTGAAGCATGTGTCAACTGTCATATTCTCTGCACGCAAATATTTGGCGGTAATGCCATTCAGCATTTCTTCGTCTTCTACAAGTAAAATTTTCATTCTCTGTTCTCCTTATGTATGAGTTAAAAATATAGCTCTCCAACTACATTAATATAGTCATTATATATATATATGCTTTCATTTTGGTGAAAGCCACAACACCATATAGAGTTGACTATATATATAATATTATATAACTTATTTATCTATTATCATACCTTATACAACAGGAATGAGCAAAAGATGAATGTATATGCGAGTTTATAAGCCTGTTCTTCATGTTTTGAGAGCTTAAAAACGAAGAAAACTTGAAACTTAATGAATTCTGCTAATGAATGAAGATGAACTATATCGAAGATTGCCGTATGCGCATAGATGAACAGGATTTTGCCAATTTTAGCGAGTGTGAAAGAAATCACTAAAAAAACTTATGATAATAATTATCAGAGAGTTAAATACCAATAATAGCCGTAGAAATTTGATGATTTTCGATGATTAAAATCTAGGTAGTTTTAGTAGGAATTTAACGGATATTAATTATTATGAACAGTTTGGTAATCTTATAAAGTCAGTATTAATAAGACTTGTTAAGGGTCTAGCGGAAATAAAAATATACAAAAATTTCGGAACCGAATTACTTTCGTAATATCCTTAACTTCCTGTATGAAATATTCATAAATCTATTTTAAATGTTCATAAGTAAACAAGAAAAATACTAAGTGAAATAAATTATCAGTTAGATTAATCGAAATTAATTATGCATAATAGGGTTTAGACATCATACAAAATGCTCTCTATAATTATATGTAAAGCTATAAGAAAAGTCGCATAAGTATGGGGCTTTTCTTGAAAGAAAAATGATTAGGTTATCAAAAATTTTTATAAGTTTTTGAAATGAGATAGTCTAACAAGTTTTCTTATTAATAGGTAGTTATGAGGAGGTCATTATGGAACAGTTTGATGTTCTAGTAGTAGGTAGCGGTGGCGCTGGTCAACGCGCGGCTCTTGAAGTTGGTCGTCGCAAAGGCTTAAATGTAGCTCTTATTACTAAAATTTTCCCAACTCGCTCTGCAACAGCAATGGCGCAAGGCGGTGTAAATGCATGTTTGAACAACGTTGCAGCTGAAGACACAATCGAAACACATACTTTCGACACAGTAAAAGGTTCTGACTATCTTGGCGACCAAGATGCGATCGAATTCTTCTGCTCTCGTTGTCCAGAAGGCGTACTTGAAATGGACCACATGGGTGCTCCATTCTCCCGTACTCAAGAAAACAAAATTGCGCAACGTAACTTCGGTGGTCAATCCTATCCACGTACTTGCTACTCTGCGGATAAAACTGGTCACGTTATTTTGCACACAACTTACGAACAATGCTTGAAAGAAGGCGTACACTTCTTACAAGAATGGTACCTTTTAGATCTTGTTAAAGATGCAAACGGTCACGTTGGTGGCGCAGTTGTGTGGAACATGAAAGAAGGTCGCGTAGAACAAATTAAAGCAAAAGCTATTATCTTGTCTACTGGTGGTGCAGGCCGTATCTTCTGGACTCGTACTACAAACCCATTCCTTTCCACAGGCGATGGTATGGCAGCAGCATTCCGCGCGGGTAATGCATTGAAAGATATGGAAATGATTCAATTCCATCCAACTGGTCTTGGTCGTACTGGTATCTTGATGTCTGAAGCGGTTCGTGGTGAAGGTGGTTACCTTCTTAACGCTGAAGGCGAACGTTTCATGAAAAAATATGCGCCTAACAAAATGGAATTAGCATCCCGTGACGTTGTAGCGAAAGCAATCGAAGATGAAATCGCTGCAGGTCGTGGTTTCGGTTCTGGTCTTAACGCATACGTAGTAGCTGACCTTCGTCACTTAGGCCCTGAAGTTATCATCGAAAAACTTCATGGTATTCGTGACTTGGCTATGTGCTTCGAACATTGCGATCCATTAGTACAACCAGTACCTATTCGTCCTACATGTCACTATACAATGGGCGGTATCGACGTAGTAGATTACAAAACTTGTGCATGTGAATTGCCTGGTTTGTTCTCCTCCGGCGAAGCTTCTTGTATCTCTATCCACGGTGCTAACCGTTTAGGTGGTAACTCCTTGGCAGACGGCGTAGTATTCGGTAAAGTATCCGGTGCTGGTGCAGCTGACTATGCTGAAACACATGAACAACCTAACGTAGATGCAGAATTAGCTGCAGCTGCAAAAGCTTGGGAAGCTAAATTCACTGAAGTAACAACTCGTGAAGGCGGTCGTCCAGTAGTTGAAATCCGCGATGCATTGGCTGATGCAATGTGGAACAAAGTAGGTATCTTCCGTAATGAAGAAGGTATTACTGAAGCATTAAAAGAAATCGATCAATTGATTGAAGATTACAAAACTTGTTATGTAGGTGACCCTGAACGTACTTACAACATGGCATTCGTTAACTATTGTGAAATCGGTTCCATGTTAACAGTAGCTAAAGCTATTGCTATGGGCGCTTTACACCGTCGTGAATCTCGTGGTGCTCATATCCGTGAAGACCATCCAAAACGTAATGATGAAAGATACTTAAAACACTCTTTGATCAAATTGGGTGCTAACGGCGAGTACGAATTGACTGAACGCGACGTAGTGTTCACTAAATACGAACCACAAGAAAGGAAGTACTAAGATGAGACAAATCACCTACCATATTCACCGTTACCAACAAGGTCGCGCGTTTGTACAGACTTTCAAATTCGACTATGAAGCTGACCGTACAATTCTTTGGGGCCTTCAAAAAATTAAAGATACTCAAGATCCAACTTTAACATTCTTGGCAGCTTGCCGTTCCGCAGTTTGCGGCGCTTGCTCCATTCGCGTAAATGGCGAAGCAATGCTTGGTTGCGAAGCTAAAATCGACGAATTAACAGAACGTTATGGTACTGATGAATTGACAATTGCACCTATCGGCAACTTCCGCGTTATCCGTGACTTAGTTGTTGACTGGGAAGCAAAAGTTGATCGTTTGAAAACAGTTGCTCCTTGGATTTTCCTTAAAGCAGAATTCAACGAAGGTGACAAAATCGTTCGCCAAACTCCAGCTGACTTCAAAAAATTCGTTGCTGGTACAGAATGTATCCTTTGTGGTTGCTGCGCATCTGAATGTAACAAATTGACTGCACGTCAAGATGACTTCTTAGAACCATATGTATTCACAAAAGCTAACCGTTTCGTATTGGATAGCCGTGATGATGCACCTATGGCTCACATTCAACCTGCATTCGACAACGGTCTTTGGAAATGCGTTCACTGCATGAACTGTATCTCCCGTTGCCCTAAACACTTAAAACCTGCTCAAGATATTTCCAACTTGCGTAAAGAAGCTACAAAAGCTGGTCTTACTAACAGCAAAGGCGTTCGCCATGCAGTTGCTTTCAAAGACGATCTCTACAAAACTGGTCGCTTGAAAGAAGTTTCTATGAGCTTGAAATCTGATGGTGTTGTTGATTCCGCTAAACAAGCATTCTATGCTTTACGTTTGTGGAAACACAGCAAAATCAATCCATTCGAACTTGTAGTACCTCAAAAACCTGTAAATGGTATTGATGGTGTTCGCAGACTTATGAAAGCAGCTGAGGAGGTAAGCAAATAATGAAATACGCATTTTTCCCAGGTTGCGTTCTTGAAAGCGCTGCCAAAGAAGACTACTTAGCAACAGTTGCTGTAGCTAAAAAATTAGGCATCGAGTTGGAAGAACTTGACGGTTGGACTTGCTGCGGCGCGTCCCACGTTCAAGACATCGCTCCAGAAATTACACTTGCTACAAATGCTCGTAACATTGCATTGGCGGAAGAAAAAGGTTTGAACCTTTTAACTGTATGTAACACTTGTACTTTGATGCTTCGTGAAGCTAAAAACGAGCTTGATAACAACGAAAAAGAAAAGAACGAAGTTAACAAAAAATTAGCTCAAATCGGTAAACAATACCGCGGTACAACTGATATTACTCATTTCTTATGGGTATTGATCCGCGATTACGGTTTGGATAAATTGAAAGCTAAAGTTGTTAAACCTTTAACTGGTTTACGTGTAGCTGAATACTATGGTTGCCATATTCTTCGCCCTCAAACTGAATTGGGCTTCGAAGATTATCAAATGCCTACATCCTTAGCAGATTTGATCTCTGCTATCGGTGCTACACCAATCGACTTCTCCCGTAAACTTGATTGCTGCGGTTTCCATGCTGTATACCCTGCACATGATTCCGTAATGCAAATGACTGGCTCCATCAACAAAGATGCAGCTACAGAAGGCGCAGATTGCGTAGTAACTCCTTGCCCACTTTGCCAAATGCAACTTGATATGTTCCAAAAAGAAGCAAAAGAAGTTGTTGGCGGTGGCAAAGATATGCCAATCTTGCACATGTCCCAATTAGTGGGTCTTGCTCTTGGCATCTCCCCTGAAGAAATGGGCATGCCTAAACGTCACTTAACTGATACTGCAGCAGTGACTAAATTCGTTGGTTAATTCGTTTGATTTAGACATGACCTCAGTTGGTCCTCGTACTGTCTTAAATCTAAACCTATTATCATAATTACCAGAAGAACCCCCTAGCTTAGGCTAGGGGGTTTTTCTTTTGATATCAGGTCATAATTGTAGTATAATAAAAACATTAATTGTATACACTTATATGAGTAACAACTAATGTGTTGTTACTTTTAATTAATTATAGAGATATATAATCTATTTGAATAAGAATGGATATGAACAAATATGAGGCTATGTGTAATGAGTGCACTTACTTAGCCTAGATGGAGAGTTTTGTATTCAATAATTTAGATTCTGTATAAATGGGAGTATTAGTGTTGTAGAGTGTTATACAAGTGGAGGCCATAATGAATGATATGTTATTAGAATATATCGATCGCATGATTGATCAAGAGAAAGACCATCGTGTTTTTCCTGTAGAGTTTAACGATAAAACCTATTATGTAAAGCAAGATATCAGTAATCGCCGCTCTAGTTGGATTAAACCATCTCCTAGAGCTGCCTTTGATTATGAGTTCTATAAAATATCCTTTATAAATACACAGCTACCTGTAGCGCCTGTCATAGCTGGATTTAGAGAGCATTATTTCGTTACAGAAGGATCTGGTAAAACATTAACCTATTATAGCGAATTGCCGGCTCAACATCCTGATGATGATAGCTTACAAGATATGGTGACTCATATCTTCTATATCTTTGGTAAAACATTGGGACAACTCCATGACTATGGTTTATCTCATGGGCGCCCTGCCATGAGAGATATTACCTATGATCCTGATACAGATAAGATTACTTTGTTAGATTGGGAAAATGGCCGTCGTTGGCCTGAATTAACAGCGCAAGGTTGGGATTTGCTGATCTTCGTTCACAGCTACTTGCGTGAAGATAATTTGCCGATTTCTTACCTATATGCCATGATGAATGGTTATAGCTCTGCTCGTACGGCTCGAGATACTGTATTACATGTGAAAGATGTTTTACGTAAACACGAATGTCTCTTTAAATTCTGTCGTATGTTAAATCCATTACACTTTGTGGATACAGAAGCAGCCGTTAAAGCCTATGACTTTATGTTGGCATTGAAAACTGAATAGTGTTGAACTTAAGCGGTTTAACATACCAGTACTATTTTTAATGGCGCTTTATAGTACTCATAGATCTTATAGACCTTTACGGTTCCTATATATAACTAGGAATTGGTAAAGGTCTTTTTGTATTTATAAGGACCTTATTGCTTTAATACTGCTGTAAGCTTAATGAAATATATGTCATTGCTTTTGAATCTATATAGCTGCTATAAGAAGTATATAGTTACCGCTATAAGTACAGAGTTAGAGTCGTAGTTCCCAGACTTTCACAATGATTACCATAATTACTCTAGAGGGGGTTGTCGAAGGAGGACCTCAGGAATATAAGAGGGTGAAAGGAGGTGATACGATGGCTAACATTAAACGCACTAAATTGGTGTTGCGTTTTAACATCGGTACCGAAGATGCGCCGAAGTACAAAGACGTAACCTATACTCGTGTTGCAGAAGAAGCGTCCGACGATAATGTAAAAACCGTTGGTAATGCGCTGGCAGCCTTGTATGACCACAGCTTGTCCGACGTGGTCCGCGTCAATGAAGTATCCTTAGGACATTAATTGAATCTCATCTATTCGTTTTTTAGGTGATCCAAACACATCCTAAATTGCTGATTTCATACATCCTTACATGGTCGTAAAAGGGTGTAGCAATCGCAAGTCCACACATTCCCATCCTTATTGATATGAATCATAGATAGATATATTTAATCTAAGTGTAATTAGTGTAATTACAGAATTCCAGAATTACAGAGATCATCCTATACTATCTATATTCGAGAACTTGTTTATGAAACGTGAAAGGAGGCGCCCACATGGCGGAAAAACGCGTTGTATATCTTACATTTTCTACGGTCGGTGGTAAAAGCACATCAGTCACAATTAGTGCTCCTCGTGCTGGAATTACTTTACAAGATGCTAAAACAGCGGCTAATGCGCTAGTAGCTAACAAAGTAATTCTTGGTTCTGGTGATGCAGAACTTGCTGCATTTACTACGGCTCGTGAAGTAACAACTCAAACTACTGAATTGCAATAATCGTATACAGTTAAATGGTAAAAAGGCTTTCACCTGTGGTGAGGGCCTTTTTATTATGGTAAAATATAAGATATACCGAATAGGTATGGTAATGATGAAAATACTATGCCCAAAAATTTGTGCATAATGGACCCATATGGGGATTAAAAAGGGGTAAAACAGTGGAATATATCATTTCATTTATGGAAACGTATGGCTATGGAGCCATGTTTATTGCAATGGTTTTAGAAAATGCTAACATTCCTATTCCTAGTGAAATCGTCTTAGGTTTTGCAGGCTATCTGATTGCTCAGGGCGTATTTGATTTACATACGACTATGGTTGTAGGTATTTTAGCAGGGATTGTAGGCTCTATCTTATCTTACTGGATGGGTGAGTATGGCGGACGTCCATTTCTTTTGAAATACGGTAAATACATATTCTTTAATGAACATAAATTTGAACTCGCTGAAAAGATGTTTAATAAGTATGGTGGCGCCGCGGTGTTCTTTGGCCGTTTGTTGCCAGGTGTTCGTACATTTATTTCTTTCCCAGCTGGCATGGCTCGTTATCCTATGTGGCATTTTGTCATTTGGACTGTACTAGGCACGATTCCTTGGACAATCCTTCTTGTTTACTTGGGTAAAGTGCTCGGTGAAAATTGGAAGGATCTTATCCAATACAATCATGAATTCTTGATTGTTATGATTGTTGTATTCGTTATTATAGCGGCTGTATTGGGCTTTAAATACTATCGCAATCGCCGATAAGGAGGCCCTTATGAAACTTTCACGATTAACGCCAGTCGTATTTATTGTATGGCTTGTTTTTTATCTGTTTGGCAATAATATGTTGCCTGTTACGGATCCTGTGGAATCTAACTATGCGTTAACTGCTAAGGAAATGGTTCTCTCTGGAGATTGGTTGTCACCTCAAATTTACGGCACCTATTGGTACGATAAACCAATTATGATTTATTGGCTCATTGCCCTTGGATTTAAAATCTTTGGTATCGCCGATTGGGTGGTTCGTTTACCAAGTGCTATCTTTGGTGCTTTATCTGTAGCGACTATGTACCAATCGATGCGTACTATGAGCGGCAAGTGGGCCCTAGGCTTAATTGGGGCCGGTGTTCTTGGTACATCTCTCATGTTCTGGACCGTAGCTCATGGAGTTATTACGGACATGGTGCTACTTTATACGACGATCATGGTCATGATTTATTCCTATAAGGGGATGGTGGAACAGAAACCACATGCTATGATTGTGGCCTATATCTTTGCAGCCCTCGGGGTGCTCACAAAGGGGCCTGTAGCACTCGTTTTGCCCGGTATGATTTTACTCGTTTTTGCCGGTATCAATCGCTCTTGGTCGATGGTGAAAGCTATCTTTGACTGGCGTGGCATCCTTGCCTTTTGTGTAGTCTGCTTGCCGTGGTATGTGTATATGTATAGCGTTCACGGTCAGGATTTTATCAATGGATTCCTAGGGCTACACAATGTAACACGGGCCACTCAATCCGAACATCCTGAAGATAATGTATGGTGGTATTACATCGCCATCTTCCTAGGTGCATCTATGCCATGGACCGGTGCTGTTATCTACGGTATTATTGATGGCTTAAAACAACAACATACCGGTTTTATCTATAATATGACTTGGGGCGTAGGCATTCTTTTATTCTATACCTTAATGGCTACAAAATATCCTTTATATACATTCGTCAGCTTAGTTCCATTTAGTGCTATTGGTGCTATGGGCGTTATGAAGATTATACGTAAAGGTAAATCGAGAGCTATAAAATGGGTTATTATGGGGCCTACATTACTCTTATGGATCGCTTACGTTGCGGGCTCATTCTTCGCACCGTGGGGCTTCTATTTCTTGCTCTATGTTGTGGTGGCTGTAGCCGTACTCCTTTTATTCCACGCATGGTATACGAAAAAAGGGTATCGCCTTGTTAGTATTATTGTCCTAGGTACTATGGTTATTTCCTCCATCGTTGTTGTGGAAGGTTTAGAACCATTTGTAAAACAGCGTAGTAATATTGATGTAGTGCCTGTTGTAGACTCTTATGATGGTGATATCTATTACTACAACGGGTATAGTACAGCTGCTGTATACTATACAGGTCATAAGATTATTAAGATTAACGGTGATGAAAGTCGCTGGGACGATCGGGATAAATTGAAAAAGCGCAGTGCTGAATGGTCCAAGAAATATCTTATGGAACAAGTTAACGAAGAGGAGTTTAACAAGATTATCGCATCTGGTAAACCTGTGATGTTAATCGTTCCAAAAGGAGAGATTAAGCACTTCCGTCAATCTTCTATTTATCCAAATGTATCTGAATCTAGCGAAGCAGGTACATCCGAGGTATATGTATTAAATAAAAAGACTTTGTTCAAGTAAATATATACATATGCGATATCAGTAAATATATAGAGTATAACTAAATATATATGAAATAACTTAATACAATGTGTGAATAGACGCATATAGAAACAGGTAGTATCTGATGGATACTACCTGTTTTGTATTTCGTGAGTATCTTTTGTTTGTTTTGCCACTAGCTAGTAGCTACTATGCTTATTGTTATATGTGTAGTGGAGTGCCTATATTGATACTTTTCGCGCCTAAATAATAATACCTACAATATTACTGTGTTTTATTGACAGAATTAATACATATTGTTATAGTGGGGTATAAATAAAGTTTGAAAACGAGGTGTTCTAAAACCATATTTCATCTAGGTTTTAGAAATGTGCGAAAAATGACATGTGTCAAAAACGCCCCTTGTTATGAGGTAGAAAGAGGGGAAGTTATGAAGAAGACTTGGTATCTAATCATCGGAGTGGTTCTCTTGGTTATTGGCTGCATAGCCTATGGTTATTATGAACACCATAAACCAAAGACGGCACAAGAATTAAAGACTGTACGCGTAGCCTATTTACCAATTACTCATGCATTGCCAGTATTCGCTACAAAAGAGTTGGAAACGGCAGATGGTCCTGTACATGTAGAGCTTGTTAAATATGGATCTTGGCCAGAGCTTATGGATGCGTTAAATACTGGTAAGGTAGATGCCGCAGCTGTTCTTGTTGAACTTGGTGTAAAGGCTCGTGAACAAGGCATTGATGTTCGTGCTGCTGCTCTTGGTCATACAGAAGGTAATATTATCATCGTAAATAAGGATATTAACTCCGTTCAAGACTTAAAAGGCAAATCCTTTGCTATCCCTCATAAACAATCTACTCAAAAAATTCTCGTGGATTGCATGCTTGAAGAAGCGGGTCTTTCTGAAAAAGATGTACAAATCGTAGAAATGAGCCCTCCAGAAATGCCTTCTGCTCTATCGGTAGGACAAATTGCTGGGTATAGTGTTGCCGAACCATTTGGTTCTCTAGCCATTGAAATGGGAACTGGGAAGGTCTTCGAAGATCCTGACCATCTCTGGCATGATAATATTTGCTGTGCTCTTGTGTTTAATGGTCAATTCGTCGATGAACATCATGACTTGGCAAAAGCTTTCACAAAAGCCTATCTTGATGCAGGTGAATACCTAGATGAGCATCCAAAGGCACAAGAAGAGATTTCCTTAAAGTACATGAAGTTTAATGACCCAGTTATTGAACGTTCCCTCAAGGTGATTGGGTTTAAAGATTTAGCCCTTACAGAGGACCGTTATAATGCGCTTGTGCATCACATGACACATATTGATTTAATCAAAAAAGTGCCGGCCTATTCAGAGTTTGTAGATCAATCATTGTTACCATAGGAGGGGGACCATGAAGAAATATACATATGTGCCAGGTTCATTTATCGCAGCTTGGCTAATTTGGGAGTTAATCGTTTGCCTCGGCGGTTTTAATGAAGCGCTATTGCCAACGCCGTATAAGGTGTTGGTCGGCTTTGGTGAACTCATTGGAGACGGTGTCCTCTTTAAGGATATTGCAGATAGTTTAGTACGGTTCTTCATTGGTTACATCATTTCTGTTGTGGCTGGTGTATTCTTCGGCCTTATCTTGGGGTGGTATAAGGGGATTTGGAACTACATCAATCCAATCGTTCAAGTCATTCGACCAATTTCTCCTGTGGCGTGGTTGCCCTTTATCGTTCTCTTCTTCGGTATCGGCCAAGCACCAGCTATCGTTATCATCTTTATCGCAGCATTCTTCCCGGTACTATTGTCCACCGTGTCTGCTATTCAAAATATTGACCCTGTGTACATCAAGGTAGCGCGCAACTTTGGCATTAAACAGCCTGAACTGTTATTTAAAATCGTGTTGCCTGCCGTATTCCCTGGCATCGCATCTGGTCTTCACATTGCCCTTGGTACGGCGTGGATTTTCCTTGTAACAGGCGAAATGGTAGGCTCCCAAACAGGTCTTGGCTTCCTCATCATCGATATGAGAAATAACTTGCGTAACGACCTATTGATGGTAGCCATCTTGACCATCGGTTTCGTTGGGCTTTTACTCGATTGGGGCGTATCCCTCATCGAAAAATGGATTTACAAACGTTGGGGTATTGAGAAATAGGAGGTGGCCTCATGGGTTACATTTCAGTGCGCAATGCACACAAGGAATTTATGAAAGATGGGGAACCACTCACCATTCTTGAAGATATTAATTTAGATATTGAAAAGGGCGAGTTTATTTGTCTCTTAGGTCCTTCTGGTTCTGGTAAAAGTACGTTATTAAATGCCATGGCGGGCTTTGAGCTCGTTACATCTGGTTCTATTACAATCGACGGCGAAGAGGTGAAAGCCCCTCAGCTCAGATATGTAACGGTATTCCAAAACTATGGCTTGTTGCCATGGCGTACAGTAGAAAGCAATATTGAGCTTGGCCTTGAAAGTAAAAAGGTGCCTAAAGAGGAGCGTCCTGCTATCATCGACAAATACGTTAAGATGGTAGGCCTTGACCATGCCCGTAATCGCTATCCTGCAGAACTATCTGGGGGCATGCAACAACGTGTATCCATCGCTCGTGCACTAGCTGTTGATCCAGATATTATCTTCATGGACGAACCATTAGGCGCACTTGATGCACTAACACGTATCAACTTGCAAGACGAAATCTCTCGTATCTGCCGTGAAGAAGGCAAGACGGTTGTATTCGTTACCCACGACATTGAAGAAGCCGTAGTTCTAGCGGACCGCGTTGTAGTACTAGCAGCAAACCCAGGTCGAGTACAAACTATTATCCCTGTAAACATCATCGATAGAACCGACCGTACATCGCCGAACTTTGTTAATATACGGAACCACATCTTCGAACAATTCCAATTGGCAAAAGAAGACAAAATCGAGTTCTATATTTAGTTTTATATATCAGTTATATACATCTCAAAATAAACACTCAAGAACTTTTCTGCTTGGGTGTTTTATAATGGACAAAATTCTAAAATAATGTATACTATAAGTAGCTAAAGATTGTAAGTGCTCCACTGAGTGCACAAAAGAAACCACCTAGGGACTGCGACATACCTAGGTGGTTTCTTTAATTATAATGGACAAAATTCTAAAATAATGTATACTATAAGTAGCTGAAGGATTATAAGAATTCACTGTTAGCACAAAAAAAACTCCCTCAAGAACCGCGAAATGAACCGACCCCTTAATGTTAGACCAAAAATCTTAACGTTAAGGAGGTCGGTTTTTCTATGGCAAAATATAGCCT
>NZ_JAJEQD010000023.1:0-17485 GCF_020687175.1 Veillonella fallax
TGTTTGTTCCCCTACTTGTTTCAATTGTTCTTCAGTAGCGGCACGGCCTTTTGTTGCAAAGTCTGCACTATTTACAGTTGTGTTAGACAACCCAGTAATATCGTTTGTAGTACCACCAGTTACGGTTACTGTACCAGTTTTTACAGTGCCAGCTGCACCATCTAAGGCAACTGCATTAACACCACCAGTTGTAATTGTGTTATTCACACCATCCACAACGGAGGAACCAATTGTAGCTTTACCAGTTGTACCATCAATTGTTACAGCATTAGTACCAGTACCAAGGGTCACTTTGTCATTGAGTTTTACATCATAGATTGTATGACCATCAGCAGCCGTAGTAGATGTAAGGGTTACATTACCTGTTGTAGCATTCGCTGCTTCACCATTGTTAGCCGTTACTGTAGTAGTTGCTTTTTTTACATCTGCAATATTAGCTGCATTTGTGTTATCTGTATCATCATTATTTACATGACCACTTGCTACATTTTTAATAACATTATTTCCATTATCTAAACCAGCATCAGTCAGGGATACAGGATTCTTACCTGTTGTATTGATACGTACACCATCAGCTGCGTAATTAGTATTACCGTTAGCATTGGTTACTGTTGTACCTGCTGCAGTTGTTGCAGTGGAGTCAGCACCATTAGTTACAGTCGTACCATCAGCTGTAGTTGCTGTAGATTTACCACCATCAGCTACTGTATTACCAGCGGCTGTGGATCTATTTGTCTTAGTACCATCAGTTTGCGCAATGCTATCGCCTGTAATAACAGTTGTTTTACCACCTGTTGCTTCGAAGGTTGCAGAGTTCATCTTCACTAGGTCTTTATTCAAGGAGTATGTGAAGTCTCGTTCGTTTTGGTTCACTGTGAGGTTTTCACCAGCAATCAATTGAACTTTGTCGTCTTTACCAACCTTAGCATCTTTCTTAGTACCTGTTTGGTTACCAGAAGTTGTAGCTTCTTTGTCAGCAGTGATTTGCCATGTTTGTTCCCCTACTGCTTTTAATTGTTCTTCAGTAGCGGCACGCCCTTTTGTTGCAAAGTCTACACTATTTACAGTTGTATTAGACAAGCCTGTAATATCGTTTGTAGTACCACCAGTTACGGTTACAGTACCAGTTTTTACAGTGCCTGCAGCACCATCTAAGGCAACGGCATTAGCACCACCAGTTGTAATTGTGTTATTCACACCATCCACAACGGAGGAACCAATTGTAGCTTTACCTGCTGTACCATCAATTGTTACAGCGTTATTACCAGTACCAAGGGTCACTTTGTCATTGAGTTTTACATCATAGATTGTATGACCATCAGCAGCTGTAGTAGATGTAAGGGTTACATTACCTGTTGTTGCGTTAGCTGCTTCACCAGTATTGGCAGTAATTTCAGTTTTAGATGCTTTTTTAGCTACGTTAATCGCATCAGCTACGTTTTGTGCTGTCGCTACACCATCTGTAGTTGGACCAGTTACAGTACCATCTGCACCAGCTGTGATAGCAGCTGTATTTATGTCGTATTTCACAACCCCTGCATCATCGATAGAGGCAGTTGTTAATGTACCATTCTTGAAGTTCAAGCCATCTGCCAAGGAAACTTGTTTTGCGGTACCATCATTTGCTTTGTAAGACAAGTTTGTCTTATTCGCAATCTTAGTACCATCGATTGTTACCTTGTAATCCTTAGTCGTACCATCCGCACTTGTTGTCGGTGTTACAGAAATTGGATTGTTAGCATCAGTTATATCTGTGCTTACTGTTACAGCCGCTACAGCAGATTTTTTAACCTCTGCTTCAGATACTTTTACAGTTAAATCTTTACCGTTTGCGTCAGTAGTTACATATTTACCATCGCCAACGATATTGAACGTATCGTCTTTAAGATTTACTACGCCAGCAGATGTATTAGTATCGCCAGAGAATTTCAAGTTAACTGCATCAGTTGTCGCTTTAGCAGTATCTGCTACAGCTTTCAGTTGATCTTCTGTTGCTGCACGACCAGTTGTAGCAGTACCATTCCATGTTGTATTGGATAAACCTGTTACATGGCTGTTATCTCCATCAACAGTTACGCCACCAATAACCGCATTCTTAGCAGTCACTTTACCTGTAGCGCCATCGAGTTTGATAGTTTCAGTTGTACCATCACCAACAGATACGCTTGTCAAACCAGCAAGGTCTTTATTCAAGGAATATGTAAACTTACGTTCATCTTGGTTGATTGTAAAGTTATCACCTGCAACTAATTCAACAGTTTGATCCTTACCAACAGTAGCATTTTTCTTAGTGCCTGTTTGTGCACCAGTTGTACCAGCTTTATCTGCTGTAATGTTCCAAGTTTGGCTAGATGCAGCATCTGCTACCTTTTGTAATTGATCTTCTGTAGCAGCACGGCCTGTTACGGCTTTAGTTACACCAGGAGTCCAATCTTTATTAGTCAAACCAGTAACAGTACCTGCAGCACCATCTACTGTAATAGTGTTTGCACCACCTGTAGTGATGGTGTTATTTACACCATCTACAACAGCAGTACCAACAGTGGCTTTACCAGCTGTACCATCGATAGTCACTGCATTAGCACCAGAACCAAGTGTCACTTTATCATTGAGTTTTACGTCATAGATTGTATGACCATCAGCAGCAGTGGTAGATGTAAGAGTTACATTACCTGTTGTAGCATTAGCTGCTTCACTTGTATTAGCAGTAATTTCAGTTTTAGCTGCTTTTTTAGCTGCGTTAATCGCATCAGCTACGTTTTGTGCTGTTACAACCCCATCTGTAGTTGGACCTGTTACAGTACCATCTGTGCCAACTGTGATAGCAGCTGTATTCACGTCGTATTTTACAACGCCTGCATCATCGATAGAAGCAGTTGTTAATGTACCATTCTTGAAGTTTAAACCATCTGCCAAGGAAACTTGTTTTGCTGTACCATCGTTTGCTTTATAGGACAAGTTTGTCTTATTTGCAATCTTAGTACCATCAATCGTTACCTTATAATCCTTAGTCGTACCATCCGCACTAGTTGTCGGTGTTACGGAAATAGGATTATTAGCATCAGTAGTATCAGTGCTTACTGTTACAGCTGCTACAGCAGATTTTTTAACCTCTGCTTCAGATACTTTTACAGTTAAATCTTTACCATTTGCATCGGTAGTTACATATTTACCATCGCCAACGATGTTGAATGTATCATCTTTAAGATTGACTACACCAGCAGATGTATTAGTATCGCCAGAGAATTTCAAGTTAACTGCATCAGTTGTGGCTTTAGCAGTATCCGCAACAGCTTTCAATTGATCTTCAGTAGCTGCACGACCAGTTGTAGCCGTACCATTCCATGTTGTGTTAGATAAACCAGTTACATGGCTGTTATCACCATCAACAGTTACGCCACCAATAACCGCATTCTTAGCAGTCACTTTACCTGTAGCACCATCGAGTTTGATTGTTTCAGTTGTACCATCACCAACAGATACGCTTGTTAAACCAGCAAGGGCTTTATTCAAAGAATAGGTAAACTTACGTTCATCTTGGTTGATTGTAAGGTTATCACCTGCAACTAATTCAACAGTCTCATCCTTACCAACAGTAGCATTTTTCTTAGTGCCTGTTTGTGCGCCAGTTGTACCTGCTTTATCTGCTGTAATGTTCCAAGTTTGGCTAGATGCAGCATCTGCTACCTTTTGTAATTGATCTTCTGTAGCAGCACGACCTGTTACGGCTTTAGTTACGCCAGGAGTCCAATCTTTATTAGTCAAACCAGTCACTGTACCAGTTGCACCATCTACCTTAATAGAGTTTGTACCACCAGTTGTAATTGTGTTATTTACACCATCTACAACAGAGGAACCAATAGTGGCTTTCCCCGCTGTACCGTCGATTGTTACTGCATTAGCGCCTGTACCAAGGGTCACTTTGTCATTGAGTTTTACGTCATAGATTGTATGACCATCAGCTGCTGTAGTAGATGTAAGGGTTACATTACCTGTTGTTGCGTTAGCTGCTTCACCTGTATTAGCTGTAATTTCAGTTTTAGATGCTTTTTTAGCTGCGTTAATCGCATCAGCTACGTTTTGTGCTGTTGCAACCCCATCTGTAGTTGGACCTGTTACAGTACCATCTGTGCCAGCAGTGATAGCAGCTGTATTCACGTCGTATTTTACAATGCCTGCATCATCAATAGAAGCAGTTGTTAATGTACCATTCTTGAAGTTCAAGCCATCTGCCAAGGAAACTTGTTTTGCTGTACCATCATTTGCTTTATAGGACAAGTTTGTCTTGTTCGCAATCTTAGTACCATCGATAGTTACCTTGTAATCCTTAGTTGTACCATCCGCACTAGTTGTCGGTGTTACCGTCAATGGGTTATTAGCATCAGTTGTATCTGTACTTACCGTTACAGCAGCTACAGCCGATTTTTTAACCTCTGCCTCAGATACTTTCACAGTCAAATTCTTGCCATTCGCATCAGTAGATACATATTTACCATCACCAATGATATTGAACGTATCATCTTTAATGTTCACCACGCCAGCGGCAGTGTTAGTATTACCTGCAAATTTCAAGTTTTGATTGCCCACAGCCGTTTGGATATCACCAATATTAGCTGCATTAGTCACAGTAGTACCACCACTAGCAACGTTAGAAATAACCTTGCCACCAGCATTGATACCATCTGTTTTATCAATAGAAATACCACCAACAGTAAGTGTATCTGTTGTAACACCAGTACCTGTAATGGCTGTTGTACCATTTGTTAAACCATTTGTATTGATAACCGTATTGCCTGCTATGAAAGATGTACCAGTGAAAGTAGTGCCTGTGAATGCTTTACCAGTTACAGAACCATCTGCACCATTTAATGTAATTGCATTAGCACCAGATCCTACAGTTACTTTATTATTAGCTGTTACAGAGTCAACGGTAATATCCTTCTTAGTGGCAACAGTGATTTTCTTTTTATCTGTACCATCTTGTGTAATCTCGATATTATCGCCATTAACAAGATCCACAGTGTCGCCACCTTTTACTGCTGTTTTATCAGTTGTGCTGGAATTAGTTGTAATACTCCAAGCTGCACCTGCTTTAGCAGCCTCAGCAGCTTTATTAATAGCATCAGATACATTCTTAGCTGTTGCCAAGCCATCTGCACCAGTTACAGAAGCTTCACCTGTTGTAGCATTACTATTAATCGTAGCACGAGTAGTGGAAATCTCTACAGTATTACCATTCATATTCGTAGATACAAAGTCACCTGTAGCGCCTTTCACATTAAACGCCACATCAGCCTTGCTTAAAGATTGGCTAGACGCAGTGCCAGTATCGGCACCCAAGGTAATATTTCTAGCAATCGCTGCTGCATTAGTTGCAATAGCTGCTGTATTTTTGGTGATATTACCTTTATTCGTAGCAATGTCTGCCGTATTCGTTACAATATTGCCTTTATTTGTTGCTATATCTGCAGTATTAGTATTGATTTGAGTCTTGGTTGCTGTATTAAGATCAAAGGATACTTTACCATCATTATCAACTGTAGCAACAGTAGAGCCACCATCTACAAAATCAAGACCTTTAGATAAAGATACTTTCTTTGCATTAGCATCTGCCGCACTATTAGCACGATATGTTAAATCAGTTTTAGCAGCGAGTTTTGTGGTATCGATACCTATTGCATAATCCTTAGAATTAGTACCCGCTGTTGGGGTTACCGTAATCGGATTGTCAGCTTGCGTATCCTTACTTACTGTTACAGCAGAAACAGCTAAATCCTTCACCTTAGCGGTATCAACAGCAACTTTCACACCTGCTGCCGTAGCAGACGTGCTTACAAGGTTACCATCGCCCGTTACTGCAAAGGATACATCACCGTCTTTAAGGTATTTATTACCTGTAGAACCAGTATCAGCAGTGAGGCCAATACCCTTCGTTGTAGCGTTGACAGTGTCAGCATCTAAACCAACCGTAATCGTTTGATTATTTACAGTTGCTGTTACACCGTTAGCACCAGCCACGTTAAGTTTTTGGTTTTTAAGGTCCACAGTGCCGTTATTTGTACCATCAGTAATATTGAGATTTTGAGACAAGTTAGCAACCGCTTGTTTCACATCCCCAATATTGGCTGCATTAGAATCATCGGTAGCATTATTATTTACCGTACCGCTAGCTACATTAGAAATAACCTTACCACCAGCATTAATACCAGCAGTTTTATCAATAGAGATACCACCTACAGTTACTTTATCTGTTGTAATACCTGTGCCTGTAATAGCAGTTGTACCATTTGTTAAACCAGACGTATTGATAACAGTATTACCTGCAGTTACGGAATCAACAGTTATATTCTTAGCCGTTCCGATGGTGAAAGCCTTACCAGTTTGGCTGATTTCAATGTTATCTCCATTATTAAAGGCAATTGTATCGCCACCTTTTACCGCTTCTTCAGCATGAGCATTCGCTTTTACTTTGAAAGAAGAAGCATCCTTAGCAGCATCCTTAATAGCTTGTTCATTAACAGTCAAGGTTACATCATTGCCAGATGCAGCTGTCGAGATAAACTTGTTATCCCCTTTGATGTTGAAAGATACATTACCATCCTTTAAGGACTTAGCAGTCGTAGATGTGCCTTTATCATCGGCTAACGCAATAGTATGAGCAATGTTTGCTGTATTTGTTGCAATATTTGTTGTGTTAGTAGTAATTTGATTTTTGTTTGCAGTGATATTCGACGTATTCGTAGCAATATCTTGTGTATTTTTTGTAATCTTATTACCTAATACAGTATTTGTATTGTTAATTGCAGCAGCAACCTCTGTGGCTTTAGCTACACCGGTAGTACCCGTTACAGTACCATTCGTTGTATTAGGTGTTAATGTACCTTCTGCTACGTCAATAGTAATCGTTTGCCCACTAACAGTGGCTTTCGCTGCACCTGTACCTGTTACTGTTAATTTTTGATTTTTAAGAGCTACAGAACTATTATTTGTGCCATCGCTGATGTTTAAGTTTTGAGACAAACCATTAACAGCAGAGTTAATAGCACTAGCTACATTCTTAGCAGTAGCTAAACCATCAGCACCTGTTACGAAAGCAGCACCAGTATTGGCATCACTATCAATTGTGGCACGTTTTGTAGATACTTTTACAGCACTACCATCCATTGTAGTAGAGATATAGTCACCAGTGGCACCACTCACCGCAAAGGACACATTACCATTGCTTAAAGACTGACTAGAACCTGTACCACTATCTGCGTTAAGCGTAATAGTACGGCCTACTGCTGTAGCAGATTTATTAATAGAATCTTTTGTAGCTTGGTTTAAATCAAAAGATACTTTGCCATCAGAATCTACAGATGACACCGTATTTGTGCCATTAACAAAGTTAAGACCTTTAGCTAAAGACACAGTTTTTGCTGCAGCACCATTAGCTGTATAGGCTAAATTCGTTTTAGCTGCAAGTTTTGTAGTATCGATACCAATTGCATAATCTTTAGAATTAGTACCTGTCGTTGAAGTTACAGTGATAGGATTATCTACAGTATTAGCTTTACTTACGGTTACTGCTTCAACAGCTAAATCTTTCACTTTAGTGGAATCAACAGATACTTTTACACCAGTAGCAGAGCCTGCAGTAGTTACAAGATTACCGTCACCATATACTTTAAAGACTGCATCACCATCTTTTAGATACTTGAGGCCTGTGGATCCCGTATCTCCAGTTAAACCAATACCTTTAGTTGTCGCTTTAACAAGCTCTGGTTCAAGGCCTATTACAAGATTTTGTCCACTCGTATTCGAATAGATATCTGTGCGAATACCATTTCCACCTGTTACGGTAAGCTTTTGGTTACTAAGATTTACTGAGCCCGTTTTAGTTCCTTTATTGGCAATGATATCCAACTGAACTCCAGAAACAACGTTATTAATTGCTTGGGCTACATTACTAGCATCTGCTAATCCAGTTGACGCGGAAGCTCTACCATTATTTAAAGTTATATTTTGTACATTAGAAGAAATAGTTAATTCCTTACCATTTGCAGCGGTCTTGATATAAGTATTATCGCCATTAATAGATAATTTACTATTAGCAAGATTGACATCTCCACTGCCAGTATTGCCTGTAAAAGCTAAGTTAACACTTTTTAATTGAGCAATGTTAACGGCATCTGTGTCATTAGTGCCAGCTGCAACACCGGTTATCTGACGCGTCATCGTACTATTGCCTACGGATACTGCACCAAGTTTACTTGTTAAAGCAATATCAGTTAATCCGGCATATTTATCTGTGCGATTTGTATTAACATTGTATCCTTGTACACCAGCTGCAGTACTAGCTTCAGAGAAGGAACCTAATGCAATACCATTGTACGCAGAAGTATTGGAATTAGGACCTATTGCTACACCATTCTCAGCAGAGGAACCTGCATTAATCCCCACTGCGATAGCAGATGAGGCACTACCGTTAGTATTTTTACCAATAGCAATAACATTATCAATCGATTTAGTAGCACTGCTGCCGACAACTTTGGCACCAGTACCAAGCATAATAGACTCACTAGTATAGATTTTAGTATTAGCAATATTACCAGCACCATTGCCTAAGCTAGTATTATTATTACCAATTACTTGTCGCCCTGCATTTGTACCAACACCAACATTATTAAGACCATTGGACTGCATTCCGGCAGCCCAGCCAATGGCAACACCATTAGCATTATTTGAAGCACCATTATTTGCTTGGTACCCCAAAGATATTACACTATTACTATTAGCCTGTGCCCCATTACCTATTGCTAGGCCTGAATCGCCCTTAGCCTGTGACGAACTTCCTAAAGCAACTGCATCTTGTCCAGCTGTAGATGCACTTCTACCTAATGCGATAGCATTTTGTGCTGACGCAGCTGCATTATACCCAATGGCAAGAGCACTTTCAGCTTCCGTTGAAGCACCAAAACCTATGGCTGTTTGATAATTTGTACCCACTTTAGTCTTTGTACTAGAGCCCAAGGCGGTAGTCCCAACACCATTAGCCTGAGCGCCCTTAAATTGCCAATTACCACCACCAAGAGCAACAGTAAAGTCACCATTGGCTTTAGCATCTTTACCAAGAGCCACCGATCCAACAGCATTAGATACTGCACTAGGTCCAATTGCTATAGCATCTGTACCTGTAGCACCATCATTATTTATATTGCCTGCATCAGAAGAATTTACAGAGAAGTATTTTACCTTTGCTGCATTTAATTGAGATACATTAACTGCATCATTATCCTTCACACCATTAGCCACATTTCCTAATATTCGAGGAGTTTGTGTTTGCTTATTCGTATCAGTTTGAGCAACATTCACCAGTGCTAATGATGCTGGGGTCTGTGCAACAGCACCAGTTACTAATGTACCGTCATCTTTGACATCTACTGTACGGTAGTATTTTTCAACCTTAGTACCATTCTCAATCGTTGATACTTTTGAAAGCGGTTCCCCTGTAGCATTTACATTAACCACAGAACCAGAACCACCGTTCATAATATTAGTTACTTTACGTGCCAAGGAGTAGATTTGAGAACCATTAACTGCATCTGTACTTGTTTGAGAAACCTCACCTGGCGCCACATTTTTAAGCTGACGTTCGAAACCTTTAGCACCAAAGGAAACAACGTCACCAGGAGAAATGTTTTCACCGCCAGACCATTTAACTTCTACACCATCAATAATTGCATTCACTTGTTTTGTTGCATAATGGTCCGTATTAGAACCACCACCGATAGCTACAGAGTTATCAAAGTTAGCACGAGCCGCAGTACCAATGGCCACAGCATTAGTAACAGGGTTATTATTAACAACTTGGCCTTTATCATTCATACGAGCCATACTGTTAGCTGCAGTACCAATTGCAACACCTGCATTACCGGCAAGAGCACTTGTACCATAGGCGACACCAGCATGAGCTGCTGTAGTGCCTTTATAGTCTGTCAAATTATAGCCTGTTAGATCTTGAATTGCAGTTTGTAAGGTACCAGTAACCTCAGCATCATTCTTATTAGTATAGGAGACTAGCTGATTTGCAGCTTTTCTGGCATCATCGCCACCAATGGCAATCGCAGAATGGCCATCAACCTTTACATTGCCACCAATAGCAATGGATTGATCACCTGTAACAACAGCACCTTCATCTGGAGAAAGACCACTACCAATGGCAACCCCTTGTGTTATATCGGCTGCTACACGAGAATTTGATCCTATAACAATTGCACGACTTGTAGTTGTTAAGCCCGCACCAGTCTTAGTTTCTGCTTTTGCATTTCTACCAATAACAACGCTATCTTCACTTAAGGATTGAGCACCACTACCGATAGCAATACCATTTTGTTTTGTAACTGTGCTAGATGGACCTATGGCAATAGAATTGCCCCCTTGTGCTCCATCATTATCAACATTACTACCAGCACCTGTTGCTGTAGAATTAATAGATACATACTTTATAGGCTTAATCGCGCTGGCTACAGCATATAATTGGGAGCCATTAATTGCATCTGTACTTGTAGCAGATACTTCACCAGCTGCGACATTTTTAATTTGTCGTGTTGCACTAGCGTTGCCTACAGAAACTTGCATATTAGGATTGTTTGTAGCGCCAGCAAAATTATAGGTAATACCATTTATTGTAGCAGAAGGTATATTTGTAGCCGATGTTGCAGTCGTAGAACCACTACCTAACGCAACAGCACCTTTCTTATCTGACTGGGCATTAGTACCAATAGCCACGGTATCTTCAGAACTAGCCGTAGTATTCTTACCAATAGCTACAGCACCTTTTGCAGAGGCAGTCGTTTTATCGTTAGATGCATCATTTTCTTGACTGCCGATAGCCAAACCACCATTAGATGCAGTCGCATGATGACCAATGGCGGTAGATGTCCCCGTAGCAGTTACATTTCGGCCCATCGCAACAGCAAAGTTACCGTTTGCACTTGCCTCATAGCCCATAGCCATAGAAGTAGATCCAGTAGCAAAAGCATTTCGTCCCATAGCTAATGAGTAAATACCTGTTGATGCAGAATCTTGGCCTATTACAACCCCACCTGCAAGATTATTATTTGTATCTTCAAAAACACCTTTACCAATTGCTACACCACCAGTTGCAGCTAAGGCATTCTGACCTACAGCGACCCCACTATTCTTAGCATTTGCATAAAAACCTAAGGCAACTGCATTATCCCCCTCTGCAGTAGTGGCATAATTAATAGTCTTAAGCGTATTAACAACGGACCTCGATGAATTTATGCTACTTGCAAATCCTCGTGGCCCAGAGTTTCCCGCACCACTACCAACAGCTACGGAATTTTCACCTGTAGCTTTGGCATTCGTACCAACAGCTAACGCTCTGCCACTAGTTGCACTTGCGGTTGTACCAATAGCTAGAGACTCATTTCCAGATGCAGATGCTTGCATACCCACAGCAGTAGCTGTTGTACCTGTAGCACTGGCTAGAGACCCCAATGCTGTAGCCGATGCACCAGTTGCCGCCGAAGAACGACCTAATGCAGTGGCATCAATAGCAGTACCTTTTGAATTTGCACCAATGGCAATAGCTTTTTCAGAATCTGCAAGTGTTGATGTACCTAAAGCAATAGCATCTGATCCAGATGCTATTACATTACTACCGCCATCTGTACCTGAGCCAATACCAATAGCCCCCGAACCACTCGCTGTAACTTTATAACCAATAGCTGTAGCTTTTTGTGCAGAGTTAGAAATCTGAGAGCCGATGCCAATGGATTGATTACCTGTAACACTAGAGTAATAACCTATTGATGTACTAGCCCCACCAGCAGATGTCACATTTCTACCGATAGCAATAGCATTTCCATCAGACGCATTAGCTGTCATACCAATAGCTATATCATTGGTATTTTTTGCTTTTGCATTATACCCAATCGCAGTTGATTTCTCACCAGTAGCCTCTGTTTTTTCAGTGTTATCGATAGCAGAATCACCATTACCACCACCAATAGCAATTGCATTTGCAGCTGTTGCAGATGCACTACGCCCGAGTGCGGTCGCATTACCACCAGTTGCTACAGCACGTAAACCTATAGCGGCATCGCCCCATTTATTATACGCATTAATCGTAGCCGCCTTATCATCAAATGGGGCCCCATTATTAACAGCTCCAGTATAAGTGTTCGCACCAGCCAGTGCTTGGTAGCCAAGAGACAAAGAACCATTACCATAGCCACGTGCATCTGGGCCCATTACCGAAGATCCCTCTTTGAGTGCCTTGGCTTGTTCACCAATCGCAATAGAGTTATCAACAGTGACTTTACTTTTCCAGCCAACCCCTACACTATACTGACCAGAAACATTAGCATCAGTACCAATTGCGGTAGCATTTCCAGCATTAGCTATAGCTTTAAAACCAAAAGCAGATGCACCCGGTCCTGTAGCATTAGAATGTGCACCAACTGCTGTTGCTGCATTAGCTTCGCCACCACTTGGAACACCTTGTGCAAAACTATCAGAACCTATAGCAACGGATTTAGCACTAGAAGCATTAGCAGCCACACCTATAGCTTGAGCATTTTGACCTGTTGCACTGGATGAACGCCCCATCCAAAATGCACTTTGAGCTCCTTCGCCACCTGCTGGCCATGCTGCAAATGTTGCTTGTCCACCATTAACCATCGCCAAAGCCGCAAATATCCCGGCCACTACAATTTTCTTTTTCCCAGTTTTGTTCTTTGCGATTTCAGATACTACGATGTAGCACTGTTTCGACTTAGACCAAATTACTTTAAAAATCTTATTCATTGTCTTTCCTTTTTACCAATTAACTCTCAAAAAACTATATATTATCTATCACAAATACTAAGTTACAATAATCGTATTTTGTCGAATTTATTTCAATTATTATTTTCGACTATATTTCATAATTTTATCACAGTTTACTATTTCCATTCAAGAAATCGCATTAAAAATCAGAATATTTAATAGCTAATCAATCTTTTTCGAAGAATGTATAAGTATAGGTAATATATGGGTTGCCATCTTCATCTAATGCATTTCAAGCTAATAAATACACATTTTTTATTAATATTAATGTATAAACATTATCTCAAGAAATTTATGAAAGTAAAATGATTTAATTTTAGTATGTGTATTTTTTATCTCATACAAACTTATGTAAATATAATTTTATATTTCACGCAATTAAAATCATTATTTTTATGAAAATTATATAACTTTTAACTTTTAGATAAACTTAGTAATAAAAAAGCCACCACTCATAAAGAGTGGTGGCTTTCACCATATACATATTCATACATGAATATATACAAATATGTAACGATATATACATCTAAAATTATGCTTTTGCAGCTAATAATTTATCAACCGCAGCTTTTAATGCATCAATTTCAGATTGTTGTTGATCAAGCTTAGCCTTGTAAGATTCATTTTCTGTACGCAATTGAGTCATTTCATCTTGCATTACATAAATGGAACTAATAGGGCCTGCTTTATAACGATCAGGAATATTTTTCTTTTCTGGGCTAGAACCAAATTTATGAGTCACACCAGCATTTACCATATTATGGTTACCACCAAGAGAAACACCTACATTAAACATAGTATTTTCATTAGTATAATGAGCTAGGCCAAGAGCCGCTGCCGTTTCCCCATGATAGTTGCCTACACCCGCCATAACTTGAGTTGGCTCTAATGGATCATATTGAATTGGTTTTAACGCTGCCATAGCTGCCGCATGAGCACCTACACGTTGCGTTTCAGTAGCCACTTTATTAATTTCTTGACGAAGCTGTGTTGTATTACCAGCATTAGCTTGCGTCATTTGATTAATAGCATGAGCAACATTATCTGCTGTTGCAAGATCAGTACCACTCGCTGTAGCTTGTCCATTAGCAACAGTAATGCTAGATGTTTTAGCATCATATTTCACAACACCATTAGCCGCCACAGTTGCTTTTGTATGATCACCATCAGTGAAATTAAATCCACTTGTAAGGCTTGTTGTTTGGCCATTTGCACCATTAGCAGCATAGGCAATATTAACTTTTGATGTATCAAGAGATAAACCAATACCATTAGTATTTGTTGTAGTCTTAATCATCGTATCACCAGTGATAGCAAATGTATTACCTTGCAACGTCATAGATTGTGCAGGATTCGTATCCCCTTTGAAAGTTAATGCTGTATTACCAACAGTAGCATTTACTTGATTAATAGCGTCTTGCAATTGACCTTCAGTAGCTGCACGATCAGCTTTAATCCCCCCTGCTGGAGTCCATGTTGTGTTGGATAGACCTGTAATGGTATTTGTTGTGCCACCTGTAATTGTTACATTACCAGCTTTCACAGTATTACCTTGAACAGTGTCACCTTTCACAGTACCTGCTGCAGTCACATTACCAGATGTAGTTACATTTTTAGCAGTTACATCGCCCGTAGCAGTGATATCCTTAGCAGTTACCGTACCAGTATTGCCGTCTAATTTAACCTCATTAGCGCCTGTACCAGCTGTTACCGTTGTGAAAGCAACATTGTCTTTTGTCTTATAGGTAATATCCTTGCCAGTACGAGATACTTCCATATTGGATCCAGCTTTGAAGTTAACAGTGTCACCACCGGAAATCGTTTCTGTACCGGTCGTACCATCTGCAGCAAGTTTCCATGCAGATTGAGATACTGCTTTTGCAGTCGCCGCATTAATAGCGTCAGCTACATTTTTTGCAGTTGCAAGGCCATCATTTCCAGTTACGGAAGCTTCACCTGTAGCGGCATTACTATTGATGGTTGCACGTTTTGTAGAAATCTCTACAGTACTACCATTCATGTTTGTAGAGATATAATCCCCACTTGCACCTTTTACCGCGAAGGATACATCACCATCTTTTAAGGATTGGCTAGATGTAGTACCACTATCCGCAGCAAGAGAAATATTTCTGTTAGCTGCTGTACTAGCATTATTAATCTTATTCTTAGTAGCCGTATCTAGACCCACAGTAATAGTTTTACCACTCACTGCAGTAGTAACACCATCTGCGCCTACAACCTTCAATGTATCATTCTTCAAATTGATAGAGTCATTATTAGTGCCATCTGTGATGTTAAGTACTTGAGAACCTGTCGCTTTAGTAACAGCATTAGTAACGGTTGTATTAACGATGTTGGCTACATCATTTGTTGTCGCTACACCATTAGTAGTGGATTTAGCTGTACCATCTGTATTACTACCAAATGTACCTTGTTTGATAGACACAGTTACCGTATCAGTAGCAGCAGACGTAGTAATAAAGTTGCCATCACCTGCTACTTTGAAGGATAAACCACCATTTTTATTGAGTGCTTGTCCTGTTGTAGACGTACTATTATCACCTGTTAATGTGAAAGTATTCGCCCCTAGAGTATTAACCGCTGTAGAAGAGTTAGTAACTGCTTTGTTAATTGCGGTATTAACAGCATTTTTTACATCATCTGTTGTAGCTACACCTGCTGTGTTTGTGATATTACCATTGCCATCAGTAGACAAAGAACCTTGCGTTACATTGAACTTCACAACACCACCAGCTGCTACTTCTGCAGTTGTTAATGTACCATCAGTAAATTTGAACCCATCTTTCAAGGATACAGTTTTAACTGGAGTATCGTTGTTTGCTGTGTAACTAATACTTGTGTTCTTAGTCAAATTAGTAGTCAAATCACTAATCGCCTTTGTGATATCACCAATATTTGCAGCGTTTGTAGAAGTCGTACCACCACTAGCAACATTGGTAATCACTGTATTACCTGCATCAATACCTGTCGTTGTAACAGATGGACCACCTGTTAAGCGGAATCCAGTTGTATTCATAGATGCATTGCCAGCTGTAAATGTATTACCACTCACTCCACCTGTTGCACCATCCAATGTAATAAGGTTAGTAGCAGAACCAACTTTTACGGTATTTGCTGCCGTTACAGAATCTACAGTAAGGTCTTTTTTCGTCTTAACTGTAATCTTCTTACCATCTGTACCATCTTGTGTAATCTCGATGTTGTCACCATTAATGAGATCAACCGTATTACCACCAGATACTTTTGTAGCGGTACCACCATTAGTAGAAATATTCCAGGCAGAACCATCTTTAGCAGATGTAACAGCTTTAGTAATCGCATCATTCACAACAGTCGTCATGTTATCTGCTGTTACTACGCCATCTGTAGCTTTATTAATTGTACCATCTGTATTTGTAGATAATGTACCTTTTTTAACAGTTACTTTTACAGTGTCTGCAGTAGCACTAGTAGATACTAAATCGCTATCACCCGCTACTTTGAACGCTAAACCACCAGATTTATTGAGTGCTTGTGCTGTTGTATCTGTAGAATCTGCTTTTAATGTAAATGTATTATTACCTAATGTGCCCAACGAGGTAGTTGCATCACTAATTTTTTGATTTAATACGGTGTTTGCATTATTAATAGCAGCCGCTACATCGCTCGCCTTAGCTACACCAGCTGTAGCACTAGTTGTACCATCTGACTTATTAGTAAATGTACCTTGTGCTACATCAACAGTAATCGTTTGATTATTCAAAGACGCTGTCGCAGCACCTGTACCTGCTACCGTTAATTTTTGAGTTTTAAGGTTAACAGAGCTATCTGTACCACCTGCAGAAATATCAAGTTTTTGAGTACCAGTAGCATTATCTACTGCTTTTGTAATCGCTGTATTAACTGCATTTTTTACATCGTCTGTTGTAGCTACACCTGCTGTATTTGTAATATTACCATTGCCATCAGTAGACAAAGAACCTTGTGTCACATTAAACTTCACAACACCATTAGCTGCTACTTCTGCAGTTGTTAATGTACCATTAGAGAAGTTAAAGCCATCTTTTAAGGACACAGTTTGACCAGGAGTAGCAGTATTTGCTGTGTACGCAATATTAGTATTCTTAGTTAAATTAGTTGTTAAATCATTAATAGCAGTTGTAACCTTAGTATTCACATCACCAATAGTAGCGGCATTAGTAGCAACTGTGCCACCGCTTATCATATTAGTAATTTGTTTACCGCCTGCATCAATACCAGCAGTAGTAACAGATGGGCCCCCTGTTACACGGAATCCAGTTGTATTCATAGAGGCATTACCAGCTGTGAAGGAATTACCACTCACTCCACCTGTTGTACCATCCAATGTAATAAGGTTAGTACCAGAGCCTACTTTTACAGTATTGGCTGCAGTTACAGAATCTAATGTAAGGTCTTTTTTCGTCTTAACCGTAATCTTCTTACCATCTGTACCATCTTGTGTAATCTCGATGTTGTCACCATTAATGAGATCAACTGTATTACCACCAGATACTTTTGTAGCGGTACCACCATTAGTAGAAATGTTCCAGGCAGATCCATCTTTAGCAGATGTGACAGCTTTAGTGATAGCATCATTCACAACAGTTTTCATGTTATCTGCAGTTAC
>NZ_JAJEQD010000024.1:0-16422 GCF_020687175.1 Veillonella fallax
ATGTCAAAACCCGCACTCTGGCATATGTTCAATCATATGATTGATTACCTATCATTGTTCAGTTTTCAAAGATCTGTTATCAGTTTCACGCTTTAGTGAAGCGCCATCTGACGACTTGATTATAATAACATGTGAACATTTTCATGTCAACACATTTTATAATCTTTTTTGAAGTTCTTTTGAACCTCTAAGTGCATTGCTACACTCATTAAGAAACAGTCGCTCGAACGACTGTATGCATATTATAGTATAACCAAAATATAATGGCAACCCCTAATTCTCAATTTCACACAACTTTCATTACGCATTCATTTTCTAGTCTAAAAACTGAAGATTGATTTTACACAACCTATTTTGTATAATGTAGCTGTAATATAGACTCTTTCACTTATGCACTTATATAGTTATATACTATTTAGTACTATATTTTAATTTTGAATGAGCACTATATTTCAATTTAGTCTTTTATTATAGTAGTTATAATTAATACTATAATAATGTGTAAGGAGATTGAGTATGAAATTATCCAAACGTTTATTATCTAAAACAGTTGCTATTGCTGCTGTATGTGCAACTATGGCTACTGCAGCCTTTGCTGCACCTCAAGGTACCTTTGATTCCTCTGAAATTCAAATTACTGGCCAAGCCTCTCGTTCAGTAGCACCTAACTATGCGATCTTAACACTTGGTATTACTAGCGAAAACACAAACATCAATGCTGCAAAATCTAACAATGACCGCATCATGAGTGATTTGATTAGTAAGTTAGGTCATTTAGGTATCGATAAAAAAGATATTTATACCTCTAATATTTCTATTAACCCTACTAACGATTACCAAGATGGCAAACGAATCAATACAGGTTATAATGTGTCTAATCGTGTAACTGTAAAAATCAATAATCTTGATAATGTAGGTAAAGCTGTTGATGCTGCTGTTAGCGCTGGGGCTAATGATATCAACAACCTTTCTTTCCAAAATGATGTATCTCAACAACTATCTGATTCATTAACTACAGAAGCAATTCAAGATGGCCGTCATAAAGCTGAGGTTATCGCTGCAGCCCTTGGACGTACATTAGGACCTGTAAAAACAGTTTCTATCAGTACACCTCAAACAAGCTCCATGGATTCTGGTTACTATCGTAACGCAATAATGTTAAAAGCGTCTCTCGAAACTGCTACTCCTGTTGAAAAAGGATCATTAGTAGTTTCTCAAGACGCTAATATTACTTATTATTTACAATAGAATTTTCTGGTACCACACCTTCGTGGACCGCTACAATGCCGCCTGTCAATTCATGATAGGTGGCATTTTCATATCCTAAAGAGTTCCAAATTTCAAGAATCTCACTTTGATGAGGATATCTACGTAAGGATTCTGGTAACCACGCATAGGAGGAATTATCCTTACTTAATTTACCTATAATAGGTAATATATAGGAGAAGTAGAAATTGTATAATTGTTTAAAACCAAACATACTTGGTTTCGCTAACTCCAATACAACTACTTTCCCACCTGGTTTTACAACACGTTGCATTTCAGATAATACCTGTTTAATATCTGGTACATTACGCATTGCAAAGCCGCTCATAGCAGCATCAAATGTATTATCTGCATATGGTAATGCCATTGCATCACCTTGAACAAGATTAACTTGATCTAGTAAACCAGCATCTTCAATGCGTACGCGACCTTGATCAAGCATTTCACTATTAAAGTCCAAAGCCTCTACCTTTAATGTTGGCTCTTGACGTAATGCTTCTTTTGTAAACACGCAAGTGCCACAAGCTACATCAAGTATTCGTTGATTTGGACCTATATTCATTGCTTTTACAGAAAATTTGCGCCAGTAATAATCTTGGCCAAAACTCAAGACTGTATTCATCAAATCATAATTCTTAGCAATATTAGAGAACACACCTTGCACAAACTCTTCTTTATCTGCATATGTTTTAAATTCTTTCGTATTCATTATGGTCCTTTCACTAATCAAGAACTATATTCAAACTCTTTACTCGCATAGTATATCATACTATGACGCCTATCAAAAGAATCCTATTATATATACTATATATAGTAACTATGTAAAGAGCACATATTTAATTAAAGTAATATATTCACTACTATTAAAACTAGCATATTACAAAATAAATATCGTTATCAGTCACAGTAGATCCAATTTAACTATATATTAATGACTATGATATTCTCTATTGCCACCAATCTATGTTCGTTGTATAATGACATATGTCCATGTTGAAAAGATATCTTTTCCATGGTCTTTTATTAGTTTTTATTAAGTATTGGAGTGTACTATGAATCGATTTGTAAAATCAATCAATAGAGTCAGTCTAATCCAACAAATAATCATAGGTTTGATTATTGGTATTTTGACAGCTCTATACGTGCCAGAATTGGCAAATGAACTAGCTTTATTAGGCGTTCTCTTTGTTGGTGCTTTAAAAGGGATTGCACCAATCCTTGTATTTTTCCTTGTTATTGCAGCTATCAGTAAACATCGTTCTGGTCAAAAGACTGGGATGGGATCTGTAATCACATTATATTTATTAGGTACATTCCTTTCTGCAGCACTTGCTGTAGTCGTAAGCTTTATGTTCCCTACTACATTACACCTTGCAGCTAGTGCAGCTGATGCAGCTCCACCACAAGGGATCGTAGAGGTTATGAAAACACTTTTAAAAAATATTGTTGATAACCCTGTGAAAGCCTTAATGACCGCTAACTATATCGGCATTTTAGGTTGGGCACTTATCATTGGCGGTGCTTTACGCCATGCCCCAATGAATACTAAAGAAGTAATGGAGTCTATCGCTCAAGCTATTACAACTGTAGTAGGTTGGATTATCCGCTTTGCTCCTCTAGGTATTATGGGTCTCGTAGCTGACTCTATCGCTACTAATGGTATTGAAGCTTTAATCGGCTACTTCCAATTACTCGTATTACTACTTGGTTCTATGATTTTCGTAGCATTAGTAGTAAATCCACTTCTATCTTTTGTATACCTTCGTCGCAATCCATATCCATTGGTATTTAAATGTTTGCGTGAATCTGCTATCTATGCGTTCTTTACTCGTAGCTCTGCAGCAAACATTCCTGTTAACCTTGATTTAGCAAAACGTTTAAAACTTAACCCTGATATGTATTCCGTATCCATTCCATTGGGTGCTACTATCAACATGGGTGGTGCAGCGATCACAATTACAATCATGACATTAGCTGCTGCACATACACTTGGTATCGTTGTAGATGTCCCTACAGCAATCCTTTTATCTGTCATTGCTACAATCGGTGCTTGTGGCGCTTCTGGCGTTGCTGGTGGGTCCCTACTTCTAATTCCTCTAGCTTGTTCTCTATTCGGTATCTCCAATGATATTGCAATGCAAGTTGTAGGTGTAGGTTTCATCATCGGTGTTTTACAAGACTCCACTGAAACAGCACTTAACTCCAGTACAGATATTCTCTTCACAGCTACTGCAGATTATGCAAAACGTGGCTATCACGAAAACTGGGATTAACACCTATAGGCGGTCCTTCGGGACCGTCTTTTTTTGTGTTCAATAGATAAAAAATCAGCCTTACTATACTACTTTCAGTACTACTCAGTGTATAATATAAAGAACATGCTCTAACAAACAATATAGATATTTATATTAATCATAATTGTTTATATTGAACACAATCATCTATATTGATTTTCTTCAATATAATGTTATAATAGAGTTAATGATAATAACTATTAATAGATATAAATAGAAAGGAATCAACATGAAACAATACGATATTATTGTAGTTGGTACAGGTGGTGCAACCATCGTAGCTGATGCTGCTATCAAAGTGGGTAAAAAAGTAGCTATCATTGAAAAAGGCAAATTTGGTGGCACATGCCTAACTCGCGGTTGTATTCCTACAAAGGTTATGGTTACAGCAGCTAATGCAATCCAAGAGGTAGAAGAATTCAAAAAAATCGGTATTAATGTTAGCGATGCTACTATGGACTGGGACACCGTTTCTAAACGTACATGGTTTAAGATTGACGAATCCGCAGGCATCTACGATTATTACAACGCTTTCGATAATGTTGACGTATACCGTGGTGCAGCTAGCTTTGTATCCGATAAGGTTATGAACATTCATCTCAACGATGGCTCTGGTACTGTAGAAATCACAGCCCCTACTATTATTCTTGGTACTGGTGGCTATAGCAATATTCCGAATGTACCAGGCTTACAAGAGGCAGGTTATCTTTCTAGTGAAAGCCTTTTTGGCGATAAATTCCCTAAACAACCATATAAATCTCTTGCAGTACTCGGTGCTGGTCCTATCGGTGTAGAATTCGGTCACGTATTTGATGCTGCTGGTACTGAAGTCACCATCATTCAACATAATGTGCGCCTTGTACCTAAAGAAGACGAAGAGATGTCTGAACATCTTCTTCAAAACTACCGAGCTCGTGGCATCAATGTAATCTTAAACCAAGACACTGTTGAAATCCGTCAAGAAGATGGCCTTAAAGTAGTAGTTACTAAAGATCGCAGCACTGGTGAAATCACAGAAACTAAGGTAGAAGAAATCCTCGTAGCAGCCGGCATTCGTCCTGCTGTAGAAGAGCTCCATCTCGAAAATACAGGTATTGAAACATGGCCAAAGGGCTGGATTAAAACAAACGAGTTCCTTGAAACATCCGTTGATGGTATCTATGCTTTAGGCGACGTAAACGGCGAGCCCGCATTCCGCCACCGCGCAAACTACGAAGCAGATATTATCGCCCATAATCTATACTTTGCAAAAAACGAAGAAGATTTCCGTTGGGCACGCTATGATACATTGCCAAAGGTTACCTTCTCCTACCCTGAAATCGGTAGCGTAGGTCTTACTGAAGCAGAAGCAATTAAAGCAGGCTATAATGTAGGTGTTGGTAAAAATTACTACTCCTCTACGGCTAAAGGTTATGCTATGGGTATTAATCCTGGCGATGTAAATGATGGTTTCGTTAAAATCGTAGTGGACAAAGACACTAACCACATTCTAGGTATGCACGTAACAGGCCCTCAAGCATCTATCCTCTTCCAACCTTACGTAAATCTTATGAACAGCGGTGTAACTCCATTGACTGCTATTAATGAAGAAATCGCATCTGAACGTACTAAACGTTTACGTGAAAAAGGTATTACTCGCGCTATGGATCCTAAGTCCGTTATCACTGTAGGCGAAACTATGAGTCCACATCCTTCTCTTGTAGAGGTCATCATGTGGACACAAGTATACTACGAAAATCGTTGGTAATAATAAATATATAACCATTATATAAATAAAAGAGCTGAAGATTTTATCTTCAGCTCTTTATTTATAATATCGCTAAATAGATTAACGACCCATATCAATGGTGTTATCCCAAATAATATTTGTTCTGCGACCATCGAAGCCTTGATCTGGTTCAGGAGGTAATTTACTGGATTTAGTTTGACCTACATAAGCACCTGTTTCAGCATCTACAGTAACTACAGTCTTTTTGCCGTCTTGATGCATTGTCATATAGTATAGAATCTTACCTTCATGAGCTTCGATTTTCCAACCTTTTACAACTGCATCAGCACCAAGTTGTTGTTTTGCAACGCGCTCAGCTTGAGACGCTTCAATTACTTTATCTTTATTGAAGATTTCACCGATAACTTTTTTAGGTTTGCCGCCTTCATCCATATCGGAAGTGTTACCAGTGATTACGTCGATTTTCATTTTGTATTGATGATATTTACTATAGCCTACTACTTTGTAACCATAGTTCAAATCATTGGAGTTAAGCTCTACAGAATGAAGTGCTGCATTAGGAAAACGGTTTTGGAAAATAGTACCAATTTTACTCATAGTCATAACCATGGATTCGCCTGGTGCACGTTGTACAGAAATATCAGTACTTGTTTCAGGTTTTGTTTTACGCGCATCAGCTACACTTGGTGTAGCAACGGACAATACGCCAACTGCCAATACACCTGTTAATGCCATAGAAATTAACTTTTTATTCATTACATATCCTCCTACTATATACAATGCTTTCACCAATAGTAAAAGTCATCCGTATACTAGAATTACTATAAGTTCGTGCTATATACAACAGCACACAAAACATACATAAATAGATATATTATTTAGACAATATACTATAAACCTTCATTCGATGCAAGTCGATCGTTTACATCAGTCATAAGTAATTTGTAACATGTTGCCACCAAAGGTACGCCAATCAACATGCCAGTAACCCCCATTAAACTACCACCTACGATAACGGCTGCAAATACCCACAAACCAGGTAAACCAACGGAATTACCTACAATCTTAGGATAAATAAAGTTACTTTCAATTTGATGAAGAACCTCTAATATAATCACATAGATTAATGCATCCATAGGACTAACAGTAAGTAAGATAACTGCGCCTATAACGCCCCCTACATAAATACCTAGCAATGGAATTAATGCAGTAAGACCAATAACACAGGCAATCGTAGTAGCATATTCGATATTAAATGCCCACAATGAAATGCCCACCATAATACCTAAAATCAAGGCATCTATAAACTGACCTACAAAGAAGTTACTAAAAGTTTGAACAGCTACGCGTGTCACATAACTAACACGATTAACCCACTCATCAGATGCATAGGCTTTTAGGATTCGTTTACCTTGCATCATAAGTCGCTCTTTATCGAGCAACATATAAATGGCAAAGATTAAACCTAAACCTATATTCAAAGTCCACGATAAGGCTGTCCCCATCGCATTAACTAGGTATGTACCACCCTTTGTGCCCCACTCGCGAGTATATTTAACAATACTTTCACCACTCAAGGTATCCATAAGAGTTTGATTGGAGGCCATTGGAATGGTTTCTGTAAAGTGTTGCATCCATGTTTGGAAATCTGTATACAACTGCGGCGAAGAAGCTACGATAATCGACATAGAATGAATCAATTGTGGAATCGCCATGCGAGCAATGAAATACACGATAGCACTGATAGTAACAAAGGATAATACAAGACTTAAAGGTCGTCTAATTTTATCTTTCCAACCAGTTTTACTCTTAGGCCACAGCCAGCGTTCATAACGCACAACGAGAATATCGAGGACAAATGCGATACAAGCACCTACTATAAGCGGAACAAAAGCTGTAACGACGGCATCAATAGCATTAGCAATATCGCTGATACGCAGTGCCATCATAATCATAACACCCGCCAATATTATGGCCCCTATGAGCGGTTTATAATACTTAAATCTTTTCATATATAACCTACTTTACTATACTCACAACGCATACATTACCAAAACTTAATGAACATTGTATGACCTACGATTGTATGCAAGCTTAGTATAACACAAAAGTCCACCTTATCACATGCTCGGTCCCCCGATGAACACGAGAGCATGATAGAAGGTGGACTATATTGTATGTCTAATCTAAATTAGATTGAAGATTAGCGATGAATGTAAACGTCTACACGACGGTTTTCAGCTTTACCTGCTGCAGTGGAGTTAGTTGCAACTGGTTTAGTGTCGCCATTAGCAATACCGATTAAACGATCAGCAGATACGCCGTTGTTTACTAAGTATTGAGCTACATATTGTACGCGGCGTTCAGACAAGCCAACGTTGTATTGAGGAGTTGCGTCAGTATCAGCATTACCCAACAATTTAACTTGGTCTTGAGAGTATTGGTTAGCAGCATTTACAGCAGCTGTTAAGTTTGGATATTGGTCTGCACGAGCTACATCTTGGTCGGAATCGAAGTAGATGGATTCTACATAGTAATCCAATTTAGGAGTTTTGTATACAGGAGCTTCTACTACAGGAGTTGGAGTGTATACAGGAGCCGGAGCTGGAGTGTATACAGGAGCTTCGGATTTTTGACCACCGAAACGGTAGGACAAGCCAACTACTGGACCTTGGAAAGAGATATTTTTGTCTTCAGTTGCTTGAGTGTTGATATAACGGTAACCAGCATTGATATCTAAGTTTTCTCTTACTTTATAGCCTAAGCCAGCCTCTAAAACTGTAGTTTTCTTAGTACCTAAACCAGCTTTACCATAAACTTCTACTTTAGAGCCAAGGTTAGCTTTACCAATCACACCTGCTTGCGCAATGTTGTTAGTACCACCAGCATCATGATTATGAATACGAGCATAACCACCATATACTGCAACATTTTTGTTCAAAGAACGAACTAAGTTCAATTCATGCATATCAGTATCATGATGTTTAGAATTCAAGCCATGGTAACCATATTGAATGCCAGTTTTGTTAGACCAACCATAAGTCAAACCACCATCGAAGTTCCATTTGTGAGCATCTTTGCCACTATCCATTTTTGCTTCAACACTAGCTGCACCAAGATCAACTTGGAATTCACCTTTGTTAAATTGAGTTTGTGGAGTTGCGCCAGCTACGGATACGCCTACAGCAGCAACTGCCAATAAAGCTAATAATTTTTTGTTCATTATAATTCCCTCCAATAACAGCCTAAACAATACACAGGCCTTTGGCAATAATATATTTTCATTTTACACAATTTTTCGATAAATTTCAATATTTTTATGAATTTATTATGAAAAATTCGAATTTTATCTATATGCGGATGTTATATGTTTTATATTCAAAAAAGAAAACGCCTACACTCGTAGGCGTTATATTTAAATTAATTATCTTTCACAGAGAACCATGCACGATGGAATACAGCTGCAATCGCACCACCTACTAAAGGAGCAACGATGAAGAGCCATACTTGAGCCAATGCTTCACCACCTGTGAATACAGCTGGAGCTAATGCACGAGCTGGGTTTACGGATGTACCAGTCAATGGAATACCGATCAAGTGAACCATTGTCAATGTAGCACCAATTACAAGACCTGCAAGAGCAGATGTTTTTTCACTAGCTGTTACACCAAGAATTACAAGTACAAATACAAATGTAAGGAATGTTTCCACTACAAATGCACCGCCCATAGAAAGGCCCACAGCACTCAATGTACCATAGCCATCAGCACCAAAACCAGAAAGTGTTTCAGAACCATTTACGACTACACTCAATAAACCTGTACCTGCAAAAGCACCAATAACTTGAGCTACTACATAACCAGCAAAATCCTTAACGGACATACGGCCAGAAAGCCATACACCAATGGATACTGCAGGGTTTACATGGCAACCAGATACGTGACCGATTGCATATGCGCCAGCAACGATTGTCAAACCGAAAGCCAATGCAATGGCTACAACGCCCAAGTAACCTAAACCTAGACCACCAGTAAAACCGCCTGTTACAACAGCAGTGCCAGTACCAAAGAATACCAAAATCATTGTGCCAATAAATTCAGCAATATACTTGTTCATGTTCTTTCTCCTTACAATACCTTTATGAACTAAAAAGGCATGATCCCTCTCTTAGGGTTATTCATGTTACTCTCATTAGTATAAACATTTTATAAATTATGTCAACGACTTTTTTCGATATAATTTTACAAAATGTTTTTCTATAATGAGATGTTAATATCATGATTTTCATCACACAATAAATTCTATAGAATGTGTTATACTAGTGATGCATATTTTGTAGAGATTTCTATTGTAAATAGTACTTATATAGGAGAAACCATGAGTAAAACAGCTTATATTGTACGTCATATTAACTTTGAAAATGCCGGTATTTTAGAGTCAGTCCTTATTGATCGAGGGTTTGAACTAACATACATTGAGGCCCCCCTTGCCAATTTCGAACACTATGATGCGACAGAGGCTGATTTAATCATCGTTTGCGGTGCCCCTATTGGCGCGTACGATGAAGAGCTCTATCCTTTCTTAACAGATGAAATCAAATTTATTACAGATCGTATAAATAGCCAAAAACCATTACTAGGCATCTGTTTAGGTGCCCAACTCATATCCCGTATTATGGGCGGTCACGTAGGGCCTATGAAACATGGCAAAAAAGAAATTGGCTTTGGACCACTAGAATATACACCTGAAGGGGCTTCCTCCCCTCTAGCATTGCTTGGTAATGTACCTGTCCTTCACTGGCATGGTGATGAATTCGAAATTCCTAAAGGTGCAGTGCGTCTTGCTAAAACAGAGCTATGTCCAAATCAAGCATTCTCCGTAGACACTCATATCCTAGCACTTCAATTCCATATGGAGGCTGATCCTGCTGTAATTGAAAGTTGGCTTGTAGGCCATTGTGCAGAGCTTTCTAATGCAGGTATCGACATTCCTAAACTAAGAGAAGATGCAAAACGTCTCCGTCAAGAGTTGCCTGCTGCCGGTAAAGCCGCTTGTATCGCTTGGCTTGAACAAAATCATTTATAAAAATAAGAACCGCCTTAGTAATACTAAGGCGGTTCTTATTTCGTTCTTATATATATCCCTTACATAAGATGTTCTGGTCATATAACACATTCCCCAATGTGTCATTTTTTCCACATTTGGTATTGTACATTAAACAAATTGAATAGGCAAGAAGTTTTTTCATAAACCTTTCATAAATTATTTTAATTTTTTCAATATAAGAATGATACTCATATACAAATATTGATATTTTAAACAATTTTATGCTGCCACGCCCCACGAATAAATCGTACGTAAGAACAACATAAACGAAGTGACTGGTCAAAACATAAAGATAACCATGCCCCTAATAATCCTAAACCAAAGGTGATACACAATAGGTAAGTAATTATAGGTCGTATTATGGCTACACTAACAAGGGAGTATTTCATAATGTAATAGGTGTCCCCTGCCCCTTTTAGTACACCAGAGTATACTTGTTGCAGCGCTTGTGGGAATGCAGCAATAGCCATAATGCCCATTAAAGCCCCCGCTAACATAACTACTTCACTTTCACGTGTATACAATTGTACTAAGAGATCCCCAGGGCCAATAAAAATCAATGCACTGACAAGGCCTACAACGAGACCTATACGGGCACCAATTTTCCCATAGGTTTTTGCAATATCCGGCCGTTTATGACCTAAACTCTGACCCGTATGGGACGCACCAGCAAAGCCAAGACCCATAGCGAAGTAGTAGAATATATCCATCAAATTCATACATACATAATGAGCAGCTAGTGGAACCGCCCCTAACGATGCGACAATCATAGTGTAAGTATACATACCAAACCGTTCAAAGAATTGTTCCCCTAGTGAACTACCACCTACGTGGAACATAGTATGTAACACGGATCGTTCGAACTTCCATTTTGAAGGATGGCGCAAGGTTAAACCTGTAGTCGTATGTTGAGAAATCGTACGCAGTAATAATAGAGCAATGACAGCACTACTAATCATTGTAGATACACCAGCGCCCATGACGCCAAGCTCAGGGAAGAACCCTATGCCATAAATTAGGAAAAAATTCATGATGGTGTTTAGAATATTCCCTACCACATTCGATTTAAAAATGACCTTTGTATTGCCATACCCAATAAGAGCAGCCCCTACAATCTGACTAAAGGACTGGAATATAAGACTAATAACAATAAAACGTCCATACCAAACAGCGGTCTCAATATAGCCATCTTCAGCACCGGTAAAGCGTAAAATATGCTCTAAATTAAAGAAACATATGGCCAATAAAGGTGCATAAATCAAGAAGTTCAACAGGATGGACTGCTTAAGAACAGCATTCATACCATCCACTTCACCCTCGCCATGCCGTCGAGCTATAATCGCTGTGACTGCAATGGATAAGGCTCGACAGAATATGAGCATTACCATCTCTGGCTGTCCCATGATACCTACTGAAGCAAGTGCGGATGCCCCTAAAGCACCAACCATCGCTAAGTCTATGGCAGTCATAAACTGTAACATCAAGCCTTGTAATGTAGCGGGCCAAGCTATTTTTAAATAACGACCATACAGCTGCTTAGTGGTTCCTATAGGCCCCAATCGTTCTGTAGCAGGCAGCATAGTATCAACAGAAAGCCATCGTTGTATGCGGTCTAACATAGTAACTCCTATTCATGCAAGATCGTACAAGGTGGAGCAAAATTCTTATCTCCTAATATCTTCTGTATTATATCACAACAATACATGAAAAGTCATTCATATATTATGTTTTTATTTAATAATCTATATCAAAATAGCAAAAGAACCCCTTACCTATCCACTTATACCCATCAGGGTATAAACGTGATAAGTAAGGGGTTTCTTTTTACAACTCCAGTTCTTCAAAACAACAGATATTGAAATTGTATCTCACTAAAACAAAGGAGGTATTTCAAATAAAGCTTTAAAGACTAGAGTGTTAGATTACTCAGTATCGATTATCTTACTCTATACTGATTAACCTTTAGCTGCTAACAATTTGTCCACTGCTGCGCGCAAATCATCTAAACCTTGTTTTGTTTCAGCCAATTCTTGACGTTGACGTTCATTTTCGGCTTCCAATGTATTTAGACGAGCTGCTTGATCAGCAATAACATATTTTTGTTCAGCATTTTCCTTCTTGAGGCTAGATACCTCATCTTGCATTACATATACAGAGCTAATAGGGCCTGCTTTGTAACGGTCAGGAATGTTTTTCTTTTCTGGGCTAGAACCAAATTTATGGGTTACGCCAGCATTCACCATATTATGGTTGCCACCAACAGAAACACCTACGTTGAACATAGTATCTTCGTTAGTGTAATGCGCAAGACCAAGTGCTGCTGCAGTTTCACCACGGTAGTTGCCTACGCCTGCCATAATTTGAGTTGGCTCTAATGGATCATATTGAATTGGTTTCAACGCTGCCATCGCTGCTGCATGCGCACCTACACGTTGTACTTCACCTGCGACTTGACCAATGGCATCACCCATTTTTGCATTGGATGCTTTCAACTGACCAATATTCACAGCATCTGTATCATCAGAACCAGGTGCTACACCTTTAATTTGATTATTACCATTATTGAGGCCATCCTTAGTCAAGGATACAGGACCTGCATTAGGGTTATTCGGATTTGCACTACCAGGTGTAATTGTTATGCCATTACCATTTATTACAGTTGTGTTACCAGCTGCATCTTTAAATGTAGCAGATTTCATATCTGTCAGATCTGGATTTACAGCATAGCTAATTGTTTTACCTGCATGGCTAACCATCATATTATTGCCTGCTTTGAAAGTAAGCGTTTCATTTGGTCTAATTTTTTCTGGTATTGCACTTGGTGTGCTATTTACACCAGAACCTTCTGTACCAACAGTAGCATCCCAGCCTGCATTAGCTACAGCAGATTGTACTTGATCTTCAGTGGCTGCACGGCCAGAAGTAATGTTATTCGGATCCCATGTTTTATTGGTTAAACCTGTTACAACACCATCTTTACCATTTACAGCAACAGGATTATTACCACCTGTAGTAATGATGCCATCTTTGCCATCAATACCTACTGTACCAATAGCGGCCTTACCATCCTTACCATTAAGGGCAATTTTATCTGCTACTTTCACAGAACCATTAACGCCATCAATAGCAACAGCATTTGTACCATCACCAGCTTTAATTGTGCCATCTGTACCATTAATAGCTACAGCATTACCATCTTTACCGGCTTTGATCGTGCCATTTGTACCATCTACAGTAATCGCTTTTGTTGGATCAGCTGCACCTAAGGTAATCTTATCATTCAACTTGTTATCGTAAATGATATGTCCATCTGGAGCAGTGGTTTTAGTCAACACAATATTACCTGTCGTATTATCGGCGCTTTCACCACCATTAGCAGTCAACTCAGTCGTTGCCGCCTTAGTCTTAGCATCTAATTGGCGTACATTAACAGCATCTGTATCATTTGTACCATCAGCTACATTAACAATCTTATTATTGCCATTATCAAGACCATTACCCGTTAAGGACACTGTATCTTTACCAGGTTTTGTAATTGTTACACCATCCTTAGTGAAAGTAGCCTTGTTGCCAGCAGCATCCGCCACAGTTGTACCAGTCGCTTCAACCTTAGTAGTATCGCCTGCTGCATTTGTTACAGTTGCACCAGTAGCAGCAACATTTGTTGTATTACCTGCTGCATCTTTAACAGTTGCACCTTTAGCGTCTACCTTAGTTTCATCACTAGCCGCATTTTTCAATGTATTGCTAGTCGCATTAGATACATTAGAATTACCTGCATTATCTGTCAAGCTATTGCTTGTAGCATTAGACACATTAGAGTTACCCGCATTATCTGCCAATGTGTTATTAGTTGCTGTTGCAGTATTCGTATTACCATTTGGATCTGCAATCGTATTAGATGTTGCATTCGATGTGTTTGTATTGCCTGCACCATCATTAATCACATTTTTATCTGCTGTGCTTGTATTCGTTTTAGCACCATCAGTGATTGTAGTACCCGCTGCCGTAGTGGCTGTGGATTTTGTACCATCTACAACAGTGTTACCAGCCGCGTTAGATGTATTCGTTTTACCACCATCAGTTTGAACGATACTATCGCCTTTGATAACAGTTGTTTTTCCACCAGTGGCATTGAATATAGCAGATTCCATATCTTTAAGATTTTTATTCAAGGAATATGATAATGTTTTACCATTTTGGTCAATAATGAGGTTATTGCCAGCTTGTAATTGAACCTCTTCACCACTAGAGATCTTAGTCTTAGCTGAGCCATTAGCTTCACCAGTGGAACCAGCCACTGTACCAGAGTTTATATTCCAACCAGCACCTACTGCATCAGATACTTGTTGTAATTGATCTTCTGTTGCAGCTCGACCAGACATAGCTTTTGTAACACCTGGTGTCCATGCTGTATTTGTTAAACCAGTAACAGTACCAGCAGCACCATCTAATTTAACAGTGTTAGCACCACCTGTAGTGATTGTGTTATTCACACCATCTACCACTGCAGAACCTGCTGTTACCTTACCAGCAGTACCATCAACAGTCACCTTATTAGCGCCAGTACCTGTTGTAAGCGTATCTTTAGTGATAACTGTGCTGTTACCAGCATTATCTTTAACAGTTACAGTGCTAGCAGTCGCTTCGGTAGTGTTTGTACCATCGGTAATTGTATTGGATGTCGCATTAGATGTATTTACATTGCCATTGCCATCATCAATTACATTACTATCTACAGTAGTCTTATTAGATTTTGCACCATCAACTAATGTGTTTTCATCAACTGTAGATGTATTAGTCTTAGCACCATCTTTAATCACTTGACCAGCTGCAGTTGTTTCTGTGGACTTAGTACCATCAGCTACTGTATTACCAGCCGCTGTAGATGTATTAGTCTTAGTGCCATCTGTTTGAGCAATGCTACTGCCTGTAATAACAGTCGTTTTACCACCTGTTGCTTCGAAGGTTGCAGAGTTCATCTTCACAAGGTCTTTATTCAAGGAGTATGTGAAGTCTCGTTCGTTTTGGTTCACTGTGAGGTTTTCACCTGCAATCAATTGAACTTTGTCGTCTTTACCAACCTTAGCATCCTTCTTAGTACCTGTTTGGTTACCAGAAGTTGTAGCATCTTTGTCAGCAGTGATTTGCCATGTTTGTTCCCCTACTTGTTTCAATTGTTCTTCCGTAGCGGCACGGCCTTTTGTTGCAAAGTCTGCACTAGTTACAGTTGTGTTAGACAAGCCAGTAATATCGTTTGTAGTACCACCAGTTACCGTTACAGTACCAGTTTTTACAGTACCAGCAGCACCATCTAACTTAACAGCATTAGAACCACCAGTTGTGATTGTGTTGTTCACACCATCCACAACGGAGGAACCAATCGTTGCTTTACCAGCTGTACCATCGATTGTTACAGCGTTAGCACCAGTACCAAGGGTCACTGTATCGTTGAGTTTTACGTCATAGATAGTATGACCATCAGCTGCCGTTGTAGATGTAAGGGTTACATTACCTGTTGTAGCATTTGCTGCTTCACCATTGTTAGCAGTTACTGTAGTAGTAGCCTTTTTAACATCTGCGATGTTAGCTGCATTTGTGTTATCTGTATCATCATTATTTACATGGCCACTTGCTACATTTTTAATGACATTATTGCCATTATCCAAACCAGCATCAGTCAAGGATACAGGGTTTTTACCTGTTGTATTGATACGTACACCATCAGCTGCGTAATTAGTATTACCATTAGCATTGGTTACTGTTGTACCATCAGCTGTAGTTGCTGTAGATTTACCACCATCAGCTACTGTATTACCAGCCGCTGTAGATGTATTAGTCTTAGTACCATCAGTTTGTGCAATGCTATCGCCTGTAATAACAGTTGTTTTACCACCTGTTGCTTCAAAGGTTGCAGAGTTCATCTTCACAAGGTCTTTATTCAAGGAGTATGTGAAGTCTCGTTCGTTTTGGTTCACTGTGAGGTTTTCACCTGCGATCAATTGAACTTTGTCGTCTTTACCAACC
>NZ_JAJEQD010000025.1:0-16245 GCF_020687175.1 Veillonella fallax
ATTTGAGCCGCACCAGTGATCATGTTTTTAACATAGTCAGCATGGCCTGGGCAGTCAACGTGTGCATAGTGACGGTTTTCAGTTTCGTATTCAACGTGTGCAGTGTTGATTGTGATACCGCGTTCACGTTCTTCTGGAGCTTTATCGATCATGCTGTAATCTTGGAAATCAGCTTGGCCTTTTTCAGCCAATACTTTAGTGATTGCAGCAGTCAAAGTAGTTTTACCATGGTCAACATGACCGATTGTACCGATGTTAACATGCGGTTTCGTACGTTCAAATTTTTCTTTAGCCATTTTAAATTATCCTCCGAGGAAAATAGTAATTCTATTAATCTAATGTAAGATTAACCGTTTTTCTTTGCTTGAATTTCTTCAGCAATTTTCTTAGGAACTTCTTCGTAATGATCGAATGTCATGGAGTAGTTACCGCGACCTTGAGTTTTGGAACGAAGGTCAGTTGCGTAACCGAACATTTCGCTCAATGGAACATATGCTTTGATATGTTGGTTACCATTACGAGCTTCCATGCCGTCCATGCGACCACGACGGGAGTTCAAGTCACCGATAACGTCGCCCATGTATTCTTCAGGAACGTCTACTTCTACGGACATATATGGTTCAAGCAATGCAGGATCTGCTTTGCGAGCACCTTCTTTAAAGCCCATGGAACCAGCGATTTTGAAGGCCATTTCGTTGGAGTCAACGTCATGGTAGGAGCCGTCAAATACGATAACTTTGATGTCAACCATTGGATAACCAGCGATAACACCGGATTCCATAGCTTCTTTAACACCATTTTCAACAGGTCCGATGTATTCACGAGGAATTGCACCACCTACGACCTTATTTTCAAATTCGAAGCCAGCACCTGGTTCTTGAGGAATTAATTCCAACCAGCAGTGACCATATTGACCACGACCACCAGATTGACGAACGAATTTACCTTCAGATTTAACAGCTTTACGGATAGTTTCGCGATAAGCTACTTGAGGTTTACCTACGTTACATTCTACTTTGAATTCACGGTTCATACGGTCAACGATGATATCCAAGTGAAGTTCGCCCATACCGGAGATAATAGTTTGACCTGTTTCTTCATCAGTACGAACTTTGAAAGTAGGATCTTCTTCTGCCAAACGAGCAAGAGCTGTACCCATTTTTTCTTGGTCAGCTTTTGTTTTAGGTTCAACAGCAACGGAGATAACTGGTTCAGGGAATTCCATGGATTCAAGAATTACAGGATTCTTTTCATCACAAAGAGTATCACCAGTAGTAGTATCTTTCAAGCCTACAGCTGCAGCGATGTCGCCAGCGTAAACCATGTCGATTTCTTTACGAGTGTTAGCGTGCATTTGAAGAATACGGCCGATACGTTCTTTCTTACCTTTTGTGGAGTTGAAAACGTAGGAACCGGATTCCAATGTACCGGAGTACACACGGAAGAACGCTAATTTACCAACATAAGGGTCAGCCATGATTTTGAATGCCAATGCGGAGAATGGTTCATCATCGGAAGAAGGACGAGTAGTTTCTTCTTCAGTACCAGGAACGACACCTTTAATAGCTGGAATGTCGATAGGAGCTGGCATGTAATCCACAACAGCGTCCAATAACATTTGTACACCTTTGTTTTTGTAGGAAGAACCACAAAGAACTGGGAACAATTGGTTAGCAATAACTGCTTTACGCAATGCTGTTTTCAATTCTTCAATGGAGATTTCTTCACCTTCCAAATATTTCATCATAATATCGTCATCAGTTTCAGCGATAGCATCGATCATCATTTCGCGACGAGCTTCAGCTACTTCTTGATATTCTGCTGGGATATCAGTGATTTCATATTCTTTACCGTCATCGGATTTGTAAATTTCCGCTTTCATAGTCATCAAATCGATGATGCCTTCGAAAGTATCTTCAGCGCCGATTGGCACTTGAATAGCTACGGAATTTGCACCCAAACGGGATTTCATCATATCAACTACGTTGAAGAAGTCAGCACCTACAGTATCCATCTTATTTACATAAGCGATACGAGGTACGCCGTAGTTAGAAGCTTGACGCCATACTGTTTCGGATTGTGGTTCAACGCCGCCTTTAGCACTGAATACCGCAACAGAACCGTCAAGTACACGTAGAGAACGTTCTACTTCTACAGTAAAGTCAACGTGACCAGGAGTATCGATGATGTTGATACGATGATCTTTCCAGTGACATGTTGTCGCAGCAGAAGTGATTGTGATACCACGTTCTTGTTCTTGCGCCATCCAGTCCATCGTAGCAGCACCTTCATGTACTTCGCCGATTTTGTGAACAATACCTGTATAGTAGAGGATACGTTCTGTAGTTGTTGTTTTACCAGCATCGATGTGAGCCATGATACCGATATTACGAGTTTTTGCTAGGGAAAACTCTCTTGCCACAGTTGTCACCTCTTATTACCAACGATAATGAGCAAATGCTTTATTAGCTTCTGCCATTTTATGAGTATCTTCTTTTTTCTTGATTGCAGCGCCTGCATTGTTGAAAGCGTCCATCAATTCGCCTGCTAAGCGTTCTTTCATAGTGCGTTCACCACGAAGACGAGCATAGTTTACAACCCAGCGAATACCGAGTGTTTGACGGCGATCAGCACGAACTTCAACTGGCACTTGGTAGTTCGCACCACCGATACGGCGAGCACGCACTTCAAGTACAGGCATAACATTTTTCAATGCTTGATCAAAAACTTCCATTGGGTCTTGACCCATTTTGGAACGAATAATTTCGAATGCATCATATACGATAGTTTCAGCAATGCCTTTTTTGCCATCGTACATAACTTTGTTAATGAAACGTGTTACTAATTTGCTGTTGTACACCGGATCTGGAAGTACATCACGTTTCGGAACAGGGCCTTTTCTTGGCATGTTCAATTCCTCCTTTATAATGATGTGTGTTAATTTCGTTTAATGGCTAAAATTATTTTTTAGCTTTTTTCGCGCCGTATTTGGAACGACTTTGCATACGGTTTTGTACGCCAGCTGTATCCAATGCACCACGAACGATGTGATAACGCACACCTGGAAGGTCTTTTACACGACCGCCTCTGATAAGTACAACACTGTGTTCTTGTAAATTGTGACCAATGCCTGGGATGTAAGCAGTTACTTCAATAGCGTTTGTCAAACGTACACGGGCAACTTTACGAAGCGCGGAGTTTGGTTTCTTTGGAGTAGCTGTGTACACACGAGTACATACACCACGTTTTTGTGGAGATTCTTGAAGCGCTGGAGCTGTAGATTTTTTAGTCAAGCTCATGCGACCTTTGCGTACTAGCTGATTAATTGTTGGCATTTGGGCACCTCCTTTCCAAATTTGAGATTTATAATTGATCCGTCATAACAAAGTGTTACATCGGATATTACCAAGATTAACGTAGGATGCCTACCGCTGTGGCCCGCACCTTAATGCGACACGCACGACCAAGGTCATCCATAGTGTGCTTGTCATTCACAGGTATTCCCTGTTCAGCACAAGCATTTCGTATAGGTCCAACTACACTTTCATCACTATCATGTCCTACGAACACATACTTCACAGTCCCTCGTGCAATGTTTTTCAACGTTTGCTTGGCACCGATTGTTTTGTTCATCGACTTCAGATGGGCAATGTCCATAGTAAAATTCTCCTTACGAAATTATGCTACTTAGGCATACTTGCCCCTGAGCACTATGTAAGTATACCAATTACACAATCACATGTCAAACGTTTTTCGACGCTCCACACCGCTATACAACTGCATTTTATATGTACACGTTTCCGTGCGTTTCATAATGGCGAATCATATAACAATATATGTAATTTTTATGCAAAAACAGCTATTTTATTCTCATTTTTATACATTATTTTTATATTATTTTAAATAATCACATTTCATGTATGCATAATTGATATAACTGAAAAATAAATAGTCATTTTTTAGTTCAATTTTATTAACCATATTCAATATATCTATATTATCAAACTTATAGGTTTATTTATTCTTTCTGACAATTACATCTTAACAGAGAAATTTAGTATCTATAAAAAAGAGCGTGCCCTAAGGCACGCTCTCTTCTATTGCAATAGATTATTCTTCTACAGCAGCTTCTTCTGTAATATCGATGATTTCAGGTGTGTTTTTAACAACCTCAATCTTACGGTAACGACTCATGCCAGTACCAGCAGGAATCAATTTACCGATGATTACATTTTCTTTTAAGCCCAATAATGGATCGATTTTACCTTTGATAGCAGCGTCGGTAAGAACACGTGTTGTTTCTTGGAAGGACGCAGCAGACAAGAAGGAATCCGTAGCCAATGCAGCTTTAGTAATACCCAACAATGTACGTTTGCCTGTAGCATTTTCACGGCCATTAAGAGTAAGACGACGGTTTTCTTCGTCAAAAGTATTAACGTCGACCATATCCCCTGGAAGCATATCTGCATCGCCAGCTGTTTCAACTTTTACTTTATGAAGCATTTGACGAACGATAACTTCGATATGTTTATCGTTAATTTCTACACCTTGAGATTTATATACTTTTTGTACTTCGTAAACGAGGTAACGTTGAGTTGCTTCTGTACCCATTACACGCATAATGTCATGAGGGTTAATAGAACCTTCTGTCAAACGTGCACCTAAGGATACAACATCACCGTCTTTAACGATAATGCGAGAACCATAAGGGATGAGGTAATCAAGTTCAATACCGTCTTCACCAGTAATGAAGATTGTATTAGTACCTTTTTTACCTTCGTTAGGTACAACGCGAACTGTACCTTCATTTTCTGCGATGATAGCATTACGTTTTGGTTTACGCGCCTCGAACAATTCTTCAACACGTGGCAAACCTTGTGTAATATCGTCACCAGCGACACCACCTGTATGGAATGTACGCATTGTCAACTGAGTACCAGGTTCACCGATGGATTGCGCTGCAATAATGCCTACAGCTTCACCAACTTGAACTTGACCGCCTGTACCAAGGTCGCGACCATAGCACTTGCGACATACGCCATAAGGGCTGCGGCAAGTTAATACGGAACGGATTTTAACTGTTTCATAGTGTTTTACAACTTCATCAGCCAATGGTTCTGTGATTTCACCGTTAAGAGGAACGATAACTTCGCCAGTTTCTTTATTAACCAATTCTTCAGCTGCAATACGACCTACGATACGATCTTTTAATGGTTCAATAACGCCAGTACCCTCAACGATCGCTTCCACTTCGATACCGTGGATTTCGTTATTGCGTACTTGTACTTCTTTTACATCGGAATTAAGGATAGCTTCGATACCTTCTTCAGTGAGACGTGTATCAGCAGGGAAGATTTCTACACCTTCGCTGTCAACGATAGCATGTACAGTATCCTTGTTCAACATATTTTGAACCATAGTTTCTTTCAATGTTGCACGGATACTGTCATCGCTTTCACCAAGAATAATTTTTTGAACCAAGTTAGTATGGTTGATATCGCTGTCAGAACCTAAATGTACACCGCGCAATGCGATAGATGTTACGCCGGATTCAGCAATATCAGCTAAACATTGTTCGTCTAAGATAGTTTCGGAAGGTACAACAAGTTCCCCTGTTTCTACATTCACAACATCTTTATCTAATACACGACCAATAAGTTTATCTTTCAACAATTCCAATGCTTGACGTGGAGATGTAGCCAAACGAGCGCGTTCACGAACGAGATCGATACCTACAACGTCACAATCGTCCTCGCGAACGATAACGTCTTGAGATACGTCAACAAGACGACGAGTCAAGTAACCGGAGTCAGCTGTACGAAGCGCTGTATCGGCCAAACCTTTACGAGCACCATGAGAGGATGTAAAGTAATCCAATACAGTCAAGCCTTCTTTAAAGTTTGCTTTGATTGGCAAGTCGATGATACGACCAGATGGATCGGCCATCAAGCCACGCATACCAGCAAGCTGACGGATCTGTTGTTTGTTACCACGGGCACCAGAGATAGCCATCATGTAAACAGGGTTGAAGCCATCTTTATCGCGCGCCATATTATCCATCATGGCATCAGTAACATCTTCTGTTGCTTGAGTCCACAATTGGATAGTTTTACGGTAACGTTCTTCTTCTGTAATAAGACCACGACGATACAAGCGAGATACTTTTTCTACTTCTTGTTCCGCTGTGTCTAACAAGCCAGTTTTTACTTCTGGTACTTTAATATCTGCAATAGCTACAGTCATACCTGCGCGACGTGCGAAGGAGTAACCCAAGGATTTAATACGGTCCAAGAGTTCTGCAGTCTTTTCATTGCCAAACAATTGGAAGCATTGGTCAACCAATTTACCAACTGTTTTCTTATCCATAACCTTACCTAAAGAGTAAGTGCCATCTTCACGTTTTTCATATTGCCACAATTCTGGGAATAGTGCATTGTTGAAGATCAAGCGACCTGCCGTTGTTTCTACACGGCCATGGTCAGGTAAACGGATATAAAGAATATCTTGCAAGCCAATAATATGAGATTCGTATGCAAGCATTACTTCATCATAAGTAGCAAATGTTTTTGCTTTATCACGAGTATCTTCACGTACAACTGTTAAGTAGTATGTACCCAAGATCATATCTTGAGATGGTACTGCTACTGGCTTACCGTCCTTAGTGGACAAGATATTATGGCTAGAAAGCATCAATGTACGAGCTTCCGCTTGTGCTTCTACGGACAATGGTAAGTGACATGCCATTTGGTCACCGTCAAAGTCGGCGTTGAAGGCTGTACATACTAATGGATGCAATTTGATAGCACGGCCTTCCCAAAGGATTGGTTCGAAGGCTTGGATACCAAGTCTATGCAATGTAGGGGCACGGTTCAAGAGAACTGGATGTTCTTTGATTACCTCTTCCAAGGCTTCCCATACACCAAGACCGATTCTTTCTACTTGGCGTTTAGCAGCCTTAATGTTGGATGCTTGACCACGCTCTACCAAACGTTTCATAACGAAAGGTTTGAACAATTCCAATGCCATTTCTTTAGGCAAACCACATTGGTGCATTTTAAGTTCAGGACCTACTACGATAACGGAACGACCGGAGTAGTCAACACGTTTACCAAGCAAGTTTTGACGGAAACGACCTTGTTTACCTTTAAGCATATCGGACAAAGATTTTAATGGACGATTACCAGGACCTGTTACAGGACGGCCACGGCGACCATTATCAATCAATGCGTCAACAGCTTCTTGAAGCATACGTTTTTCGTTGCGCACAATGATATCAGGAGCACCTAAATCTAACAAACGTTTCAAACGGTTGTTACGGTTGATAACACGACGATACAAATCATTGAGGTCAGATGTAGCGAAACGGCCACCATCTAATTGAACCATAGGGCGCAATTCAGGTGGGATAACAGGAACAACATCCATGATCATCCATTCTGGGCGGTTGCCAGATTGACGGAATGCTTCTACTACTTCTAAACGACGAACTGCACGGATTTTACGTTGACCACTAGCAGTGTTCAATTCTTCGCGCAATTCAGCATTCAATGCTTCAAGATCAAGTTCTGCTAAAAGAGCCTTTACAGCCTCAGCACCCATATCGATACATACGAAGAGAACTTCTTCAGCAGCGCCCAATTCATAACGCTCTTCACGAGTTAATTCTTCGTATTCTTTATCTGCTTCTGGGATTGTTGCATCATCGCGAAGAGCCGCATTATAGCGCTCTTTGCGTTGTGCTTCACGAACAATAGCCAAACGTTCGTTACGTTGAGCTACTGTTTCGATTACGACGGATTTACCACCGATAGTATAACCGTCTTCGTTAAATTGAGCTTCATATTCGCGGTACTCTTGCTCGGACAACAATTGGCGTTTTGCCAATGGAGTACCAGCTGGATCTACTACGATGTAGGAAGCAAAGTATAATACGCGTTCCAAAGAACGTGGAGATACATCAAGGATTAGGCCCATGCGGGATGGGATACCTTTAAAGTACCAAATGTGAGATACAGGAGTAGCCAATTGGATATGGCCCATACGTTCACGACGTACTTTTGCACGTGTAACCTCTACACCACATTTATCGCAGACTACGCCTTTATGGCGAATGCGTTTATATTTGCCGCAGTGACATTCCCAGTCCTTTGTTGGTCCAAAAATGCGTTCGCAGAATAGACCATCACGTTCTGGCTTCAACGTACGGTAGTTAATAGTTTCAGGTTTCTTAACTTCCCCATGAGACCAAGCTAAGATCTGCTCTGGAGAGGCTAAACCGATTCGCATGGAATCGAATTCATTTACGTCTAGCACTACTATCGCTCCCTTCCTTATAGATAGTTTTAGTCTTCATCGTTAGAGGAATCGCCCATTGGGAACGCCAATTGGCTAAGGATATCGTCTTCACCGCCGTTATCAGCAGGTGCTTCTTCCTCTACTTCTGGCTCTACTACAGTTACTTCATCAGTTTCTACTGCACTGCCTTCCATAACTTCTTCAATGCCAGTTTCTACCACTTCATCTTCGTCATCAAGTTCTTTCATAACTACTTCTTCTTGATCTTCATTCAAGATTTTTACATCAAGACCAATACTTTGAAGTTCTTTGAGCAATACCTTGAAGGACTCAGGTACACCTGGTTCAGGGATGTTTTCGCCTTTAACGATTTTTTCGTATGCTTTCACACGACCAACAACGTCGTCAGACTTAACAGTTAATAGCTCTTGAAGTGTATAAGCTGCGCCATATGCTTCGAGAGCCCAAACTTCCATTTCCCCGAAACGTTGACCACCGAATTGAGCTTTACCGCCCAATGGTTGTTGTGTAACAAGGGAGTACGGACCTGTGGAACGAGCATGGATTTTATCATCAACCAAGTGATGGAGTTTAAGCATGTATACGTAACCAACTGTTACACGGTTATCCATAGGTTCACCAGTACGACCATCGTACAATACTGTTTTACCATCATCGGAACGACCAGCAATGCCTAATGTTTCAAATACATCTTTTTCATGCGCACCATCAAATACAGGTGTAGCAATGTGAATACCAGCTACATCTGGTTTTGGCATGCCATATGTTTCATAATCGTAACCAAGGCCTTCGAGTTCATGACGAATTTCAACGCGTTTAGCACGAGCAGATTCAATATGGTTCAATGTAGTTTTAACTTTATTAATAGCTTCTAATTCTTCCACAAGAGCTGGATCCATTTCTGGAGCATCTTCTTCAGAGTCGAAGAATTCTACATGAAGTGCATTGTATTTAGCTTCAATAGCTTTAAGTTCTTGATAACGAGCTTCGCCGCCAAGAGCTTCAAGTTTCTTTTGCGCTGCAGACTCTACATGACCAAGAATTTGAGATTTCAAGTCGATGATTTTTTCATCGATGTCGAAATGAGGAACAGTTACATCTTCTTTAGCTTTTACTTCTAATTCTTCAATTTCAGCATATAAGCCGCGAATAGCGTCGATTTGTTCCCAGTAAGATGCATCAGTACGAGCTTCTTTCAATACATTTTGGATGTGAAGGTCTGTAGCTTTGATTTTCATACCTAAGCCTTGAACAGCCCAACCCAAGTGAGTTTCAAGAACCTGACCGATGTTCATACGAGAAGGTACGCCCAATGGGTTCAATACGATTTGTACTGGAGTACCATCTGGAAGGAATGGCATATCTTCTTTTCTCATAACGCGAGAAACGACACCTTTATTACCATGACGGCCCGCCATTTTATCGCCTTCGTGAATCTTACGTTTTTGAGCGATGTATACGCGAACAAGTTTATTTACACCTGGTTGTAATTCGTCGCCGTTTTCACGAGTGAAGACTTTAACGTCTACAACTTTACCAGATTCGCCATGAGGTACGCGCAAGGATGTGTCGCGAACTTCGCGTTCTTTATCACCGAAGATAGCGCGTAATAAGCGTTCTTCAGGAGTTAATTCAGTTTCACCTTTTGGTGTAGCTTTACCTACGAGAATGTCGCCAGGATGTACTTCTGCACCAATACAGATGATACCATCTTCATCAAGGTTTTTAAGTGTGTCATCACCAGTATTAGGTAATTCACGAGTGATTTCTTCGGCACCTAATTTAGTGTCACGCGCATCGCATTCGTACTCTTCAATATGAATGGATGTATAGATATCTTCTTTGCAAAGTTCTTCACTAAGCAAGATCGCATCTTCGTAGTTATAACCTTCCCAAGGCATGAACGCTACAAGAACGTTATAACCTAACGCTAATTCACCGCCATCAGTAGCAGGGCCATCAGCCAATACTTGGCCTTTTACAACATGGTCGCCACGATTAACGATTGGTTTTTGGTTAAAGCATGTGGATTGGTTAGAACGAAGGAATTTATTCAAACGATATGTATCAACACGACCATCGCTATCGCGAAGAACGTGGATTTCATTACCCCAGCAACGTACAACTTTACCAGCTTCGCGAGCAAGTACGCAAACGCCGGAGTCAGTAGCTGCTGTATATTCCATACCTGTACCAACAAGTGGAGCTTGAGCGCGCAAGAGTGGTACCGCTTGACGTTGCATGTTCGCCCCCATCAAGGCACGGTTAGCATCGTCATTTTCAAGGAATGGAATCATAGCTGTACCGATGGATACAACTTCTTTTGGACTAACGTCCATGTAGTCTACCTTATCAGGTGTAACTTCCAATACGTCATGACCACGACGACAAGCTACGTGTTCATTAGTAAAGTAACCTTCACCATCGATTGGGGAGTTCGCTTGGGCAATTGTCATGCCTTCTTCTTCATCAGCTGTCATATATACAACAGAATCTGTGACACGAACTTTTACAACTTTGTCTGCATCGGCGCCTGTACCATAGATTTTTTCTACTTTACGGTATGGAGCCTCAATGAAACCAAATTCATTTACTTTCGCATAGTTAGACAAGGAGTTAATCAAACCGATGTTTGGACCTTCTGGAGTTTCGATTGGACACATACGGCCATAGTGAGAGTGATGCACGTCACGAACTTCGAAGCCTGCACGCTCACGAGATAAACCGCCAGGGCCAAGGGCAGAAAGACGACGTTTATGAGTCAATTCTGCTAATGGGTTTGTTTGGTCCATGAACTGGGACAATTGGGAAGAACCAAAGAATTCTTTGATTGCTGCCACTACAGGGCGAATGTTAATCAACGCTTGAGGCGTGATAGATTCGATTTCTTGAATTGTCATACGTTCACGAACAACGCGTTCCATACGAGTTAAACCAATACGGAATTGGTTTTGCAACAATTCACCCACACAGCGAAGACGACGGTTGCCCAAGTGGTCGATATCATCTGTATGACCTGCGCCATCCATAAGGTTGAGCAAGTAAGAGATGTTAGCGATCATGTCTTCACGTGTTACTGTACGGTGATCGTATGGCAAGTTGCAGTTATTACAGATAACTTTGGATTCTACACCATCGTTATTTACGATGTAGAACTCAGCGAAGCCTTCACCATCGAATACATGGCTATTAGCAACGATATCAAGTTGTTCTTCCCCAACTTGTACACCTGCATCAAGAATGATTTCGCCAGTTTCTGGATCTACGATTGGTTGAGCCAATGTTTGACCCAACATACGTTGACGCCAGCCGAGTTTTTTGTTTAATTTGTAACGACCAACGCGCGCTAAATCATAACGGCGTGCATCGAAGAACAAGTTATCAAACAAGTTACGAGCAGACTCTACGGTTGGAGGCTCGCCTGGACGTAATTTTTTATAGATTTCAACCAATGCTTCATCAGCAGATTGAGTTGTATCTTTTTCTAATGTACGAACGATGCGTTCATCATATACTGGCAAACCATCTTCATCAGTTTTACCATTCCAGAAGAGGTCAAGGATGCTTTCATTAGTATCCCAACCTAATGCACGTACCAATACAGTAGCTGGTAATTTACGATTACGGTCAATACGAACAGCAACAACTTCGCTAGCATCAGTTTCAAGTTCAATCCATGCGCCACGGTTAGGAATAACTGTGGAATCGTACAAACGGTTACCCATTGTATCGATTTCTTTATTGTAGTAAACGCCTGGAGAACGTACCAATTGGGATACGATTACACGTTCTGCACCATTGATGATGAAAGTACCTGTGTCAGTCATCAATGGGAAATCGCCCATGAATACTTCTTGTTCTTTAATGTCCATATTTTCTGGATCATTATTTACCAAGCGAATATTTACACGAAGTGGTGCTGCGTAAGTAGCATCACGGTTTTTACATTCATTAATATCATACTTAGGTTCACCTAAGCTGAAACCTTCGAAAGAAAGTACTAGATTACCTGAATTGTCTTTAATCGGAGAAATATCGTTGAAAATATTTTGTAAACCACTCTCCAAGAACCACTCATACGATTTACGCTGAATGTCCAATAAATGCGGCATCTTGATAACTTCGTTAATTTTTGCGTACGTATAACGAGTTCGTTTGCCTACCTGTTCAGGTTTGAACATATTTGCTTTCACCCCTATCAAAACACACTGGTCTACCATTTTCTATAACGGCACGGAAAAGACATCTTACAGGTCTCAGTTTTCCTGCTCGGATAACGTCAAATAAAGCAAGGCCCATTTCATTTTTAAAAATAACCTTGCTTTCCATTAACCAAGCACAACCTTGGAAGAAAACCTCATCACTATTCAAGTTATAGTTTTTATATCCAAAAGCAGGAAACGCTACTTTTGCAATATATAATTTTATCAGTATTAAAAAAGACTGTCAACCAAAAGGGTTGACAGTCTTTCATTTTCATGCTTTATTCATGTATTAAAACAACTGACTATGTTAGTTGCCTTTTTGTTTTAAAAGATTAGCACCAGCAATACCAGGGCGAGTCATTTCTTTAGGAGAAAGGATATGATTAATTTCATCTTCAGTCAATAAACCTTTTTCCAAGATGATATCACGGATAGCACGACCAGTAGTATACGCTTCTTTTGCAAGAGAAGATGCTGTTTCATAGCCAAGATGTGGCAACAATGCTGTTACGATACCAACGGAACGATTCAACCAGTATTCGCATTGTTCACGATCCACTTCAAGATCCACGAGTAATTTATCAACGAATGTATTTACGCCGTTTTTGAGGTAGCAAAGATTATTGAACAAATTGTAAGCCAATACAGGTTCCATTACGTTCAATTCGAATTGACCATTTTCTACAGCCAATGTAATTGTTAAGTCATTACCGATAACTTGGTAACATACTTGGTTCAATACTTCGGCGATAACAGGGTTAACCTTGCCTGGCATGATGGAAGAACCAGGTTGGCGAGCAGGCAATTTTAATTCCCCAATACCACAACGAGGACCAGATGCCATTAAGCGGAAGTCGTTGGCCATTTTAATCAATACAAGAGCAGTTACTTTCAAACCACTGGAGATATCAGCAAAGATATCTGTATTGTTCGTAGCATCAATTAAGTTTTCCGCAGTGTAGAATGGTTCACCTACTACTTCACTAAGTTCGTATGCTACATCATGAATATAATTAGGTTCCGCATTAAGACCTGTACCAACTGCAGTAGCACCCATGTTAATTACATGAGCACCTTCAACGGCAGATTTAATACGTTTAATACCACGGCGAACACCAGATGCATAGGCACCCATTTCTTGGCCTAATGTAATTGGCACTGCATCTTGTAAATGAGTACGACCCATTTTCAAAATTTCGCTATATTCATCAGCCTTTTTCTCAAGTTCATCAACAAGGCGTTGTAATGCTTCAAGTAAAGGTTTAGATTTTAAAATTGCACATACCTTGATTGCTGTTGGGAAAGCATCATTTGTAGATTGTGCCATATTACAATGGTTGTTAGGGCTTACAATATCATAGCTTCCTTTTGGATGACCCAAAATTTCACAAGCACGGTTAGCCAATACTTCGTTCATATTCATGTTTACAGAAGTACCTGCGCCACCTTGAATTGGATCAACAGGGAATTGGTCCGCAAATTGACCTTCAATTACTTCGTCCGCAGCTTGTACAATAGCTTTACCAATAGATACATTTAAGCGACCAGTTTTCATATTCGCTAAAGCAGATGCTTTTTTAACCATCGCCAAGGCTTTGATAAAGTCTTGGTCCAAGTGTTTACCTGTAATATGGAAGTTTTCTAATGCACGAATTGTTTGTACACCGTAATATAATTCATCAGCTACTTCTAATTCACCTAAGAAATCATGTTCTTTTCTCATAATAAATCCTCTTTCTACTATTTTTATACAAAATAGTATTTCAATGAAACGGTTTTATCTTACGCGCTCATTATAGCATGTATTTTGTATACATAAAAGTCATTTCATGTATTCTGTACAAACAATATTCTATACAATATATTATTTCATAAATAATTTTTTTGTAACTATTTCCATATTGATAAAAGCTTTATCTTTCATTGGTTTAATTATTACACGCCCTATAGTACAATAATATAAAATATGTAAGTAAGGAGTAATTATGATTAACAATCACATGTTGCGCATAGGTGCGCTATTTTTATTAACCGTACTGAGTTACGGTTTCTATAATGCCTATCTGCCCATAACAGATCCGGTTGAATCTAACTATGTATTATCTGCTATTACAATGCTAAAGCATAACTCATGGATATCACCCATGATATATGACCAAGTCTGGTATGATAAACCGCCCCTCACCTATTGGGCGCTCATGATCAGTTATAAACTATTCGGCATATCTGACTTTGCATCCCGCATACCGAATACACTCATTGCCGGTGGCAGTGTAGCGCTTATGTACCATCTTGTGTATCGCATCAAAGAGTCCACGTATATAGCGGTAACAAGTGCCATACTTATATTTAGTGCCTTACAGTTCTGGTACATTTCACACGCAGTCATAACAGACGGCTTCCTCTTCTTCTTTTCACTAGCCATCTTCGGCTATTCTTATCTAGCTTTCACCAAGAACGATAAACATTCCATGGTAAAAGCCTATGGGGCAGCAGCCTTAGCTGTTGTAACTAAAGGGCCTGTTGGTATTGTTCTGCCTGGATTAATACTACTACTATTCATTGCTGCACGATGGTTCACCCAAAAAGATAAGGATGAATACTCACTCGCTAAGGATATTACATTATTATTTAATCCTTTGGGAATTCTACTATTTATAGTTCTCGCCAGTCCATGGTACATCGCTATGTACTCGATTCACGGTCAAGAATTCATATCTGGTTTCCTAGGGCTTCACAACATGGAGCGAGCACTTGTATCTGAGCATCCAAAATTCAATGTTTGGTATTATTATCTAATCATTGTCCCTCTTGCTCTTTTACCATGGACACCAGCCGTTATTTACCGACTCAAAAACATTACATGGAAAAATAATTTTTATCTTCTCGGCGCCATCTGGTTTGTAGTAATTGTATTATTCTATTCACTAGTGGCCACAAAGTATATAACCTATACGTTACCAGCAATAATCCCATGTCTTATCTGGGGTGCTGAAGCTATCACAACTAGCTGCCATAACAAGAGTACTAGTTTTAAATATATTGTAACGATTCCATTAGGCATATATACAATCTTATTCCTAGTAGCCAGCATCGCAACACCAGAATTAAATCCTATACCATTAATTAGTGCATTCGTATTACTAGTACTATTTGCACTAGTAGTTAAACGGTATAGAAATCGCAACGTACCATTATCTATCTATTTAGCCACACCTTTAACTATTTTATATACGGCAATCACAATAACTGTAACACCTATTTTATCTGATCAATCGGGGCTTCAATTCAAGCCATATATTGAGTCAAGTGCACAACACATATATATATATGGTACCTACTATACATCTATTGTGTATTATACAAAAGATACACCAACTCAAGTATTTGTACATACTACAGATAATCCAGTATGGACAGCAGGCAAAACATTGATGCCCACAATAACAGTAGAAGAGTTTGATACAAGGATATCTAATGAAAAAGGTGCTACCATCATTGTGCCAAATAAATATAGTAAAGAATTTGCTAATTCACCAACCAATAACATAGCAACAGAAGTTGGAAAAACTAAATCGGCTAGCATTTATAAAATTCAATAATCATAGCCAAAACCGGCTAATTGGTATTGATAGATAACTACAAATTTGGGTTATAGGACAAAACGTGTTGGTACTTTAATCCCAATCATTGAAAGATAATTTGTCATAGTTATGCAAATCAC
>NZ_JAJEQD010000026.1:0-14409 GCF_020687175.1 Veillonella fallax
AATTTCATCTTTTAGCTCTGTATTTCTTTTATCTACAAGATCTACTTTAGTAAGTTCAAAATAATAGGTAGATTTGGACATTGGCATAGCTTTTAAAAGATGCTTTAGTTGATAGCCTTGTTGGCGGAGCGTTTTGATAATCGCTGCTTTTTCGCCTTGAGTCGCGCAGCTTCCTTTTCTTCTCTCAAGGCAATCTCTTTTTTTATGACTTCATTTTCAGCTTTAATATAAGCAATTTCAGCTCGTAAGCGAATGAGTTCCTCATATTCACTCTCTTTGAGTTTTCGAGGTGAGATAGTCTTAGGTACTTTCATTTTGCAATCCTTTGGTGGTCGTCCTTTAGGTTTATTAATAAGACCATTGTATCCTAAAGTTTTGTATTTATGAACCCATTGATACAGTTGTCCAGAATTAATACCCGCTACAATAGCTACTGATCTTAAACCTTGACCTGAAAGAACTTGGCATACTAACTCAAATTTTTCTTTTGGAGACCAATACTTATTAGTCCCTCGACATTTATTAATGTCTGAACCATGAAGTCGTTCTAATTTAACCCAATCTCTTATTAGTTTATGAAATGTATCTGTCCTCACACCGTTAGGCGTCTTGGGCCATTCACCTTGATAGAATAATTCAATTGCTTTTCTTTTAAATTCATAACTATATCTCATGAAAATACCCCCTTTACTGGTTGTCCAGTAAAGGGGGTACATATCATACGGGGGCTTTTATTTTAGCTAAATTAGTGTTTTAGCATTTCATTCAAGATTACTATGTCCGTTTCTTTCATACCTTGAGCTACAGTACCAATACTGCGGATGGTATCATCAACGGAGTATGCTACAAGGCCATCGCCTTTTTGGTAGTTCTTGTTAAGTCGAGCTTGTTTATAGCCCATGAACGCGCCATCAAGGGAGATAGCAATTTTACCTGCGCAGGATGGTTTCGCACCATCACATACGATACCGGATAAGCTAGCAAGACCATTAACCAAGGTATTTTCAATGATATCTTTGCTATCGCCTTTTAGGAAGGCAATACCTGCTACACTGACTACACCAGCAGATACAACGCCGCAGTAGGCGGATAGTTTACCAATGCCAGATTTAACGTACAGCGTCAACAAGTTAGCGAAAACAAGCGCACGGTACAGTTCATCATCACTTTTACCGAGTTCCTCAGCAGTTGTAATGATAGGTACAGATACGGTTAAGCCTTGGTTACCAGAGCCAGAGCAAATAACTACAGGCAATGGGCACCCACTCATACGCGCATCGGATCCAGCCGCTGCACGAGCCTTACATTTCGTTTCAAGAGACGGATTTTCTTCATCCAACAATAAGAGCTGTCCAATATTGGAGCCATAATCATTAGACAAACCTTCTCGGGAAATAGCTGTATTGTATTCTACTTGCTGCTTAATTTGAGGAATGATGCCAGAAATATCTGCAGACTTTGCAAATTCGTAAATGCTATCAAAGGTCATAGCATATTCTGTCTTTGCAGCTTTCTTAATCTCATTGATTGTTTCAGACACAACCTCACCATCTACAGCAACATAGGTTACATTCGTATGGTCGTTTTCAATGCGAACCACCGCTGTATGTTCATCTGTTTCTGCAGCGATTTCAATATAGAGATTATCTACGCCTTCCGCAAGTGATACTGTACAGAAGTTGGCATCTAGCAATGTGCCAAGCCATTTACGATCTTCATCTGTAGCAGATTCTAATACCTCTAGTTCACGCTCAGGATGACCTACGATGGCACCAAGGGTAGTAGCTGCTTGGAGGCCTTTTCGTCCACCAGAGTTAGGAATGACTACGGATTTTACATTTTTTATAATATTCGCGCTGCATCGTGCGTGAATATGGTTAGGAAACTCATCTAAAACAGAGACTGCCTTCGCAGCCGCATAAGCCAATGCAATTGGCTCAGTGCACCCGAAGGCAGGACGCATCTCTGATTGTAATAAGGAAATATAATCCATCTTATACTTCCGCAATAATTTCCACTTCTACCAAAGCACCCAATGGAAGATCTTTTACTGCTACGCAAGAGCGAGCTGGTTTAGAAGTGAAATATTTAGCATACACTTCGTTGAATGCTTTGAAGTCAGCGATATCAGCCAAGAAACAAGTTGTTTTAATAACTTCGGAGAAGTCAGAACCTGCTTCAGCCAATACAGCATCAATGTTTTTGCATACTTGTTCAGTTTGCTCTACGATACCACCTGCAACAATGGAACCAGTTGCAGGATCGAGTGGAATTTGACCAGAAGCAAATAATAAACCGTTTACTACTTTAGCTTGAGAATAAGGACCTACTGCTGCTGGTGCTTTGTCTGTGAAAATTGTTTTCATGATAATTCTCCTTTTATATATAATAAAAAATAATATAGATTATGCTAATGCCGCCATACTCACATTAGTAATTACCTTATATATGACATACTCTGTGAAAGTATATCTATAACAAATTATTTAATAGATTTGAAGGCATTGTCAAATATCGTTTTGAAATAATCCCGTTGTACATCAGTAGTTACACCTACGTATAGTACCGGTTTGCCTGGCTTTAACACAAATGCAGCATTTGCATAGAGCGGAGTTTGACCATCTCCATCTGCATATAATAAGCGAGAGCTTGCTGCATAGGTTTGATATTTAGTGCCTGCCACAGGATGCACTTGTTCTGCATTTTCTACAGTAAGCGTTCTAGGTTTTATAAGTAATTCACCTGACCGAGTCTTAAGATTAGCATAACGTTTTGGATCATTTAAAGGGACTACAGTTGTAGTTGTAGGAATTTGTTTATTAACGGCACCTAGTATAAGTTGCTCAGTAACAGGGTCAATTTGACCTTTATCTAGAGCCGCCATAGCTGCAACAAACATAGGATCATTAGTCTTATCTTTAGCTACTTGCTGTGCTATTTTTTTTACATCTACCGCTACTACATATGCATCCTTTTGACCTGTTTTATCGGCCCCTTGTAATTGGTATACATCAAAATTAGTGCCAAAGTTTTGGAAAAATTCCTTTACCATCATATTAGCCATCGAAGATTTTGTAGGTTCCTCATTTAATTGTTTTTCTACAAAATCACGTGTATTTGTTTTGGATGCAGAAACAACAGTTACATTGTTAGGCACTACCATGGAGCCTGCAATTGTTTGTACATCCTTAGCAAAACCTACGCCAGATACAGTACCCACTAGGCAAGCTGCACAAGCCAATACTTTCAAAGATTTCATATTATTTACCTCCCTTGAGAGATTGTGTTTGATACATATGATTCAACTCATTAGTCCAATAATCATAGCTAGAGTCATCAGACATTAAAAGCTGTAAAGATACGCCTTTATCTGTAGGAACAGCATAACCAATTAAGGAATAAGTGTTTCTAAAGCCATCATATTTCAGACTACCCCGTAAATCTCCTGTCACAGCCGTACCATAGCGTGTTTGGACAGGCTTATAGGCCACATGCGTTGCATCTAGGCTCACTTGTTTTGCCATAAAGTCTACATAAGAACGGACCTCTTCTTTACTTTTAGGAGATAAGTTCTTTTCTGTGGCAAGCATTTTATCAAAAGCACCCATAATTTGAGAAGGTAACTTATCATTTATCATTTTGAGATCTTTAGCTAATTTAGCACCTTCAATAGTGTTGCTCTTCAGGCCTTGTAATTGTTGTTGAGCCTTCTCTTTAGAATAGGAATCTACATATTTAGAGATAGAGCTTTTTATTGTAGCTTTTTTTGCGTCTGGAACCTTTTCTAAAATGGTTTTATTCATACCAATTACTTGATCTATAGCATTTTTAGAATAGTCTACAACGACTAACTGACCTACATGGTGACCTTGTTTATCCGTCCCTTGCAATTGATAGACGGAAAATCCATCCAACACATCACCCTTCATAGGTTCAACTTGTACCGGTACTTGTAATTTCAAACTAGCATTAACAGCATCAACAGCCGCTTTATTTGCCACTGAAATTATTTGACTTTGCTCATTATTCCGCAGCTTTGCATCCGTAGGAACACGCATGACCTCTACAGCCTTCACCGTAGGAGACGTACTGCCATATAAACCATAGCCTAAATCTACTGTATCCGCACATGCCACTGCGCCCATGCCAACAGTTAAGCATGTGGCACAAGCCAATGTCATCATTTTTTTGTTGAGAGCTCTCATAAGACACCTCACGATTTAACAATACATTCGTATACAAATTATATTCATAATCCATACTGCATCCATAAAGATTTCAAAAAGATAATCTATACTGCATATACTAATTATTATACTATATGGAGCTGTATAACTGTATAGTCTAATTTACAACCTTTCAGTTCTGCTATACAATACTTAAATAGATATGTAAACATATGGTATGAGAAATAGAAAGGAGTGCACACTTGGTGTGCTTTTATTATGATACAAGAAATAATTCCACTCACTAGGCCTCGTACATTAGCAGCTGCTTTAGGGCCTACCATTTTAGGTGCAGCCTTTAGCTATTATGCATTTGGTGCCACTCACGGTACAGGTCTTGCCATTTTCCATACAGTTTTAATATTTTTAGCCGTTGTAACAGCTCAAATTGTAGCTAATTTATGGAATGAATATAAAGATTTTAAATCTGGTCTCGATGCGGGGCAAAAAGTTGGTAATGCTGGTTCTATTACGCGTGGTGCCATTACACCAGAGCTTATTGTTACCATGATTAAGGTGCTCATGGTGGTACCTATTATCATCGGTCTTTACCTATCTGCCACCATCACTTGGTACTATATTCCAGCAGGTTTTCTTTGCATTCTCATCAGTTTTCTCTACTCTGGTGGGCCAAAACCAATTTCCCGCACACCATTTGGTGAAATTTCCTCTGGTATCGCTATGGGTTTTGCCATCGTCCTCATTACAAGCTATGCATGGACGCGAGACTTATCTTTAGCATTATTAATCCCTGCTATTCCCTCTACATTGCTCGTTGGTTCCATTATGCTCACGAATAACATTCGTGATATTCGAAATGATGAAAGCCATGGTCGTCGTACATTACCAATTGTATTAGGCCGTGAACGTGCCCTCAGTTTAATGAGCGTCACTTACCTATTCAATTTCATTTGGATTCTTGCATGGATCATTGTAGGTCACATGACATGGTTCTCCCTCTTTGCCTTTCTCGCAGCGCCACTAGCTTTCAAAACAGTACATACCTTAAGTACTAAAACAGATGAGTTCCTTCTGGACAAAGCTATGGGTACAACTGCAGGGGCTGCAATGATTTACCAAATCATGTGGTCCATTGGACTTATCATAGGTAAATAAGGTTGAACCATAGATTCAATTATTAGCAAATAAGTGTTTACCAATACGTACATACATTAAATACAATTACATAAAATAAAGAGAGATTTTCAAACTTTAACAATATTTTATAGATGTTAGTTTGGAAATCTCTTTTTGGTATAACTTTAAGCTATGGAGAACTCGTAACAATTCCTTCTTGATAGATAGGAAATAATTTAGTACTATTAATGTAATATTTTATATGAACTAATTGTAAAAGGAGTGTGTCTAATGAGAAAATTTTTAGCATTAGCGGCTACTGTAATCCTTGGCGGTGCTTTACTAATCGCAGGTTGCGGTAACGACAACAGCAAACAAGCTGCTAGCAATGGCAAGCAAGTATTAAAAATCGGTGCTACAGCAGTACCTCACGCGGAAATCTTGGAACAAGTTAAACCTATCTTGGCAAAAGATGGTATTGATTTACAAATCACAGAATTCACTGATTACAACACACCAAACCTTGCTTTGGGTGATAAAGAAATCGATGCAAACTTCTTCCAACATGTACCTTACATGGATGAATTCGCAAAAGCTCACAACCTTCCACTAGTATCTGCTGGTGGTGTTCATCTTGAACCAATGGGCTTATACTCCCGTCAAATCAAAGATTTAAAAGATCTTCCTAAAGGCGCTAAAATTGCTATCCCTAATGACCCTACAAACGGCGGTCGTGCATTATTGTTATTGCAAAAAGAAGGTCTTATCACATTGAAAGACTCCAGCAATATCTTGTCTACAGTTCAAGATATCGCTTCCAACCCTAATGGTTACCAATTCGTTGAATTAGAAGCAGCTCAAGTACCTCGTTCTCTTGACGACGTTGCTTTAGCAGCTATCAACACTAACTTTGCATTGAATGCAGGTCTTAACCCTAGTAAAGATGCATTGGCAATCGAATCTAAAGATTCCCCTTACGTAAACATCGTTACTGTACTTAAAGGTAACGAAAACGATCCTCGCATCAAAAAATTAATGGAAGCACTTCATAGCCCTGAAATCAAAAAATTCATTGAAGAAAAATACAAAGGTGCAGTTGTTCCTGCATTCTAAGGTATAAAGTAAAAGAGACCACATATGTGGTCTCTTTTTTTCCTATAAGCTATCAGCGCCAAATCTAAATGGTAATAACTCATCAAGACTAACAACTCTATAATTGCCTTTTAGATTAGCCAAAATAATCTGTGGTATTTCAAATTCAGAAATCACCTGGCGACAAGCGCCACATGGTGCACAAGGACCTTCCGTATCAGCAACTACGGCGAGGGCGTTAAATTTTGTATGACCTTCTGATACGGCTTTAAATATAGCAGTTCGTTCTGCACAGTTCGTTAAGCCATAGGAAGCATTTTCTATATTACAGCCTTCATAGATACTCCCATCCTCACATACAAGGGCTGCACCTACACCAAAATGAGAGTACGGACTATAGGTTTTCTCACGAGCTACTATGGCACGTTCAATAAGCTTTTGAATTTCCTGTTCTGTCATATGAGTTTCCTTTTCTATCATATGGATCTCCTCATTCCACCATATCAAGAATCGTATCCACTACAATTGGTGCAGTTTCGCCAAAGGTAATCGCCTCTAAATATATTTTACCAGCATTGGTGAGCAAGCTTTCATCAGAAGCATACAAGGTAGCTATACTTTCACCTGTTCGAACAGTATCACCTGTTTTCTTGTGCATTATGATGCCTGCACTATAATCGATAGGACCATCCTTAACGGTGCGACCAGCGCCAAGCATAACAGATGCAATACCACATTGTTCTGTATTCATATGTGTAATGTAACCATCTTGAGGCGCTGTAACATCATAGGTGAATTTGCCAATGGCTAATAAGCTTTCATCATCAAGAACTCGGCTGTCTCCACCTTGAGCATCAATCATCATGCGCAATCGTTCAAGAGCTGATCCCGAATTAAGAGCCTCTTGTACACGACTGAGAGCCGTTTCATAATCACAAATTTGACTCAATACGAGCATATGGGCTGCCATAATAAGACATTCATGTGTTAAATCCTGTGGGCCATGCCCTTTCAACGTATCAATAACCTCGCGGATTTCCAAAGCATTACCAATGGCATGACCTAGTGGTCTATCCATATCGGTTAAAACAGCCTTAACAGAGCGACCATTTTCCTTACCAATATCTACCATTGCTTTAGCCAATGCACGAGCATCGTCTAAGGTTTTCATAAAAGCACCACTGCCAACCTTTACGTCTAGCAAGATCGCTTGTGCCCCAGAAGCTAATTTTTTACTCATCACAGAGGATGCAATAAGAGGAATGCTATCTACGGTACCCGTTACGTCTCGCAAGGCATAGAGTTTTTTATCTGCTGGTGCTAAACCTTCAGATTGTCCGATTACAGCTAGGCCAATTGTATTAACTTGATTAATAAAGGCTTCTTGATCCAAGGATACCTTTAGGTTTGGTATAGATTCCATCTTGTCGATAGTACCACCCGTATGTCCAAGACCACGGCCCGACATTTTCGCTACCTTGCCACCACAAGCAGCCACCAAAGGCCCTATGATAAGGGTTGTCTTATCCCCTACACCACCGGTACTATGTTTATCTACTGTTATCCCATCGATATTGGATAAATCTACCATATGCCCCGATTGTGCCATCGCTAATGTCAATGTCCCTAGTTCACGAGCATTCATCCCATTAAATACAATGGTCATCAACAAAGCACTCACTTGATAGTCGGGGATTTCGCCATTCACATAGCCAGAGATGACAAAGCGAATTTCCTCATCTGTTAATGGTAAGTTAGATCGTTTTTTTAGAATAATATCATACATGCGCATGGTTATACCGCCATTCTAAGAAACCACCTAAGCACTGCCTAGGTGGTTTTCTATTACACTTCTTCGTCTAAATGATCTTTAAGTAGTTCTACTGCTGCACTGGCGCCAATACGGCTGCAACCTTCTGCAATATAGGCTTTCATATCAGAGATAGAACGAATACCACCGGCAGCCTTAATTTTTACATTAGGGCCGATGTGTTTCTTAAAGAGTTGAATATCTTCAATACTAGCACCACTGCTGCCAAAACCTGTAGATGTTTTGATATAGTCAGCACCACCATCCGTAATGCACTTACAAAGTGCTATCTTTTCAGAATCAGTAAGGTAACAAGTTTCAATAATAACCTTTAAGATTTTATCTCCACAAGCTGCTTTAAGCGCTTTAATTTCAGCAGTAACCGCATCAAAGTCCCCTTGTTTTACATTGCCTAGGTTGATGACCATATCAATTTCAGAGGCCCCTTCTGCAAGGGCTTGTTTTGTTTCAGCTACCTTCACCTCTGTCGTTTCATAGCCTAAAGGAAAACCAATAACAGTGCAAACATTAAGATCTGGATACGCTTCATGGGCAGAGGCCACAAAATCTGGGGGAATACAAACCGATGCCGTCTTATAGGCTACGCCGGCTTCACAAATTTCTTTAATATCATCCCATGTAGCTGTAGGACGCAATAGTGTATGATCCACATAAGATAATAATTCTTTACCTAACATAGTGTCTCTCCTTACTAAAAGAACGACATTTGCTCTGGCTCAGGTTCTTTGTGTAAAGCCTCTTGAGCAGCGCGATTTTTGTCATCAATAAATGGTTCTAGTGGTACACCTGTAGCCTTCAATAAATCTGGCAAGCTATTAACACCCTTAGCCTTAGCCGCCTCTAGCACAACCTTAGCACATGTTTCTGCATCATCCAATGCGTAGTGATGTTTGAACTCAACCCCGATGTATGCAGCCATTGTATTTAGCTTATGGTTTACTAAATCTGGCCATACGGCACGTGAAAGTTTTACCGTACATGCATAATCTAGATCTGGCCAAGGAATTTTATAGTAATTCAGTGTAGCACGCAATACATTCATATCGAATTTTGCGTTGTGAGCTACCATGATATTGCCTTTTAAATGATTTTCGTAGATAGCATTCCACAATTGATCAAAGGTTTTCTCATGGATAACATCCTTTGGTTGAATACCATGAATTTCAATACATTCATCATCAAAACTCATAAACGGTGGTTTTATAAGACTGTACGCCTTTTTGGTAATCTGTCCATCCTTTACGGTAATAACCGCCAAGGAGCACGCACTATTTTTAAATTTATTAGCTGTTTCAAAGTCTAATGCAACAAAATCTAACATAGGACTCCTTTCAAATCTATATGTTTTTTAATTTATATATAAGAATTGTATTCATTTTCTCCATTTATTATAGCATGAAACAGTCTATAATCTACTATTCAAGGGTGACTAATAGTCACCGCTTTCACATCAATTTTAATTGACAGATGGGCCCTCTGTATGTGAAAATTATTTAGATATATATGTAGTATGGAGGTTGCAAGATGGCAGATGACAGATTAATCGTAGCCCTTGACGTATCCACGATGGATGCTGTAAAAGAAATCGTATTGTCCCTCGGTGATTCGGTTAGCTTTTACAAGGTCGGCATGGAGCTATTCTACGCCGAAGGAGCAAAAACAATTCGCTTTTTACAAGAGCAAAACAAACAAATATTTCTTGATTTGAAATTGCACGACATTCCAAACACCGTAGCCCATGGAGTTTCTTCCTTAACACGTCTCGGCGCTAGTTTAATCACTTTGCATGGTCAAGGTGGCCCTGTCATGATGAAAGCCGCTGTAGAGGCCGCTCGTGAAAGCGGTGAAACACTAGGCGTTGAGCGACCAAAATTATTGGCTATCACTGCTCTAACTAGTTTCGACGATGAATCTTGGACTGCTATCGGTGGGCAACTACCTATTTCCGACCAAGTAATTCGCCTTGCTAAGCTCGCTAAAGAATGTGGCATGGATGGTGTTGTATGTTCCGCATTAGAAGCTAAGATGATCCGTGAAGCATGTGGTGATGATTTCCTCATCGTAACACCTGGTATTCGTCCTTCCTTTGCAGCAACAAATGACCAAAAACGTATTGCTACACCTGCTAGTGCATTACAAGATGGCGCATCTCGCCTCGTTATTGGCCGCCCTATTACACAGGCTGAAAATCCTCGTGAAGCAGTTCGTTTAATTATTGAAGAAATGGAGAATGTATCCAAATGATGACAGAACAAGAAGTAAAACAATTATTGATCGACACTCAAGCTATTTTAGAAGGTCACTTCCTTTTGACATCTGGACTCCACAGCCCAATGTACGTTGAAAAATTCAATGTATTGCAACATCCTAAATACACTGAAACACTTTGTAAAGAATTAGCTGAACGCTTCCGTGATCAAAATGTAGAACTTGTTATTGGACCTATGACTGGTGGTATCTTACTAGCTCATGAAGTAGGTAAAGCTCTTGGTACACGCGCTATCTTCACAGAACGTGAAAAAGGTGTTATGACTTTACGCCGCGGCTTCAAAATCGAGCCAGGCACACGCGTGCTTATCGTTGAAGACATCGTAACAACTGGTGGTTCTGTACAAGAAGTAGTTAATGTAGTTAACCAATCTGGCGGCGAAATCGTTGGTGTAGGCCTTCTTGTTAACCGTTCAGGCGGCAAAGCAGAATTTGGCGTACCGCAAGAAAAAGTACAAGCCTTACTTAACCTCGAAGTTCCTACATACAAACCTGAAGAATGCCCTCTTTGCAAAGACGGCGTAGCTATGACAGAACGTGGTTCTAAACACATCAAATAATTTTTTAACGACCTATGTGCATGCATAGGTCGTTTTTCATTAAGAAGTTAATAAAATATTCCCACCCCATCAAGTACAATCTATCTTTATAAATAGATACAAAAAGAGCTCCTTCACTGAGGAGCTCTTTTTGTTTGTGTGTAGTTATTGTGTGTAAGAGAGAGATTCTGATACGAATGTATCACATAGAGTATGTGGCTCTATGGTGGCCATGAATGCACTTTCATGACCACGTTCTCTATCATTTATGAGAGAAAGGGACTCATAAAATATGGTTAGTTTTGTGTAGTTTGTGGTGCACCTTGATCACTTTGTTGTTGTGGTGCATTACCATTACTTTGTTGAGGTGGTTGGCCTTGCATTGGCATTTGACCTTGCGGAGGCATTTGACCATTTTGATACATATGCTGACCATTATTTCGTCCCATACCATCTTGAGTCATCATTTGGTTTTGACAATTTTGGTACATATGTTGACCATTATTTGGCCCCATACCATCTTGAGGCATCATTTGATTATTTCCATCCATCATATGTTGGTCCATATGCATATTAGAACCATCATGTCTATGTGGTTTTCTAAACTGTTGTTCATTAGTTTTCATCCATTCACCAAAATTTGGTAAATCATTTACAGCAAAGGATGTACCTACCCCTACAGCACTGATTACAGTTAGAATGGCAGCAATTATAATTCGTCTCATAGGTCCTCCTTAATCCACATTGCTGAAATAACGTTCGCGTACCCCACGAAGTTCAACACCAACAAAGATACATGTAAGGCCCCCAAAGAGACCTACACCACCAAGTGCAACTAAAGTTACTAATGATAATGCAGGAAATGCCGTTACATTCTCAAACGGTTGCCATGAGCTTCCGAGTAAATATAAGATGGCAGGTGTAATAATAAATATTAAAACCCCTACAATATATGACAAACCGCTTCCAATAGATAACAATGTTTTGGATGCTTTTTTAGCCATACCTGGTAATTGTGGTAATAAACGTTCTTTATAATCATCAAATCTTGCATAGATTGCTTGCATATTAACAGATTTACTTTCACCACCATCTTGGCCTAATGTATCTGTAATAATACCTGCATCTACATAGGACGCATAAATTTCCTCTGGAGTTCCCAAAGATTTAATAATTTCGCTATCCGTAAGTCCTCTTTCATAACCTACAGCGAAATGTTCTTCATAAACCTCGATAATACTTTCTACATCAGCAACACGGGCCTTTTTGAATATATTACGCAGTGCTTCTAAAAAGCTATTTTTGTTCATTATAGTCGACTCCTTTCAACAGGATGTTGATTACACCAGAAAATTCATCCCATTCTTGGCGCATCTTGTTATATGCGGCACGTCCATCTTCTGTGATGTGATAATATTTTCGAGATGGTCCTGTAGTAGATTCCTTTAAATATGTTTCAACATACTTTTCTTTTTTCAATCTATTAAATAATGGATATATCGTTCCTTCAGAAATCTCAATATATTCCGAAATGGTGCTTACAATTTCATACCCATATCGATCAGTTTGTGTTAGTAATGCTAGCACTAGCATATCCATAACACCCTTTTTTAATTGAACTTGCATAGTTCCTCCCTTTAGGCTGTGCTTGCCTGCCAATGTGAAAGCTCTCTTACGGTCACTATCATGTACTGACAAATACATAATAACACAAGGTACCTCGTAATGCAAGGTACCTTGTAAAAAATATATTTTGCGCAATTAAAACTCTTGTATTTCATCACTAATAAACATAGATAAAGTCTAGGTTTATAGAGATTAAAATATTTTCAAAATTTATGCTAATTTCAAGTTATTTATATTGAAATATATCTCAATTATCATCGTATATCAAAAAAATCCTCATCCAAAGGATGAGGATTTTTATTTATATAATAAGTACTATATCTATTCTAAACAGGATCTGTTCATAATAAAGAATCTGTGCTTAGTTTGAATAGACAGTATCTAATTGGAAGCTGCTTGGCCTAATTTAATCTGTGTACTCTTCATTTTGCCATTGTGAGTATAAGATACCAAAACTGTATCACCAGGGCTCTTAGCGTCAATTTGCTCTTTTAATTCTAATAATGTACTAATATCCTTGCCATCAATTTGAGCAATTGTATCTCCTTCTACCAAACCAGCCTTTGCAGCAGGACCATTCGCATCAAGTTGAACAATGAGAAGACCTTCGCCTTCATAACTTACATTGTTACGCGCTGCTGTTTGACGATCTACAGCCCATACACCAATATAAGGACGTACAACCTTACCATTCTTAATAATAGAATCTACAACAGTCATAGCGGAGTTAATAGGAATGGCAAAACCCATACCTTCAACGCCTTCTTTAGAAATCTTAGAGCTATTAATACCAATTAACTCTCCATCTGCATTGATGAGAGCACCACCAGAGTTACCTGGATTAATAGCTGCATCTGTTTGGATTAATGGGAAGCGTTGACCTTGATCATCAATAGTACGTGCTAGCGCACTGATTACACCAGATGTAACAGAGCCTTTAAACTCTAGGCCTAAAGGATTACCAATGGCGATAGCCGGTTCCCCTACTTGTAAGGAATCAGAGTCACCAATTTTTATAGGTTGAATATCCTTTGGTGGATTAATTTTAACAACAGCTAAGTCTGTTTGAGCATCCGTACCAATAACTGTACCTGTTACGGTAGATCCATTAGACAAAGATACTGTAACCTCTCCATTTTTAGCACCAGCTACAACGTGATTATTTGTTACGATATGTCCATCGTTATCAATGAGTACACCAGAGCCTACGCCCTCTCCAGCATAAATGGTACGATTAAAAATATCCTTTTGGAAAACTTGTGTAGTAATACCTACTACAGCTGGACCAGATTCTTTAGCCGCTTGTACCACATACGTATTACGTGTATCTGTAATCGGTTTATTTTGTTTTGTTTGTTCTCGCACAGTTGTTTGATGTGTCACAGGACTACCAAAGAAATAGTAGCCACCGCCTACACCAATACCAAGGGCTAGCACACAGGCTATAATTGATTTCTTATATTTTGAAAAATTCATATGTATCTCCTTATATCATTTCTTAATGATTTACCAAAAATCAATTTTATAAAATCGATTTTTGATGAACCTATTATAGTACGCAACCCTTTACAATGCAAGATAACAATTTATTACATCTATTATAAAAATATAATTTTTATAAATAATATGTATCTGGCTATCTTTCAAGAACAATTCAATGTTAGAGAAATAACGGCTTATAGGACAAAAAGTGTTGCTATTTCAGTCCCAAAGATTGGTAAATAGGCGATCATAATTATGTAAATCACTC
>NZ_JAJEQD010000027.1:0-13535 GCF_020687175.1 Veillonella fallax
CGTTGCCGCACCCGCATAGCGGGTGGTTTTATGATTCGCGACTACGTCGCGAACCAGTCTAAAGACAATAATAAAAAAGCAGATAGCTGATTAAAATATCAACTATCTGCCCTTTATCTTAAGCCATATATATGCTTTTATAGTATGTATCAACTAACTATAGTTAACTGTTACTATTACGGTTAATTCTTACTATTAACTATTTTCTAGCTATTAGTTATTAGCTTCCGCTGCTGCTTTAGCTGCTTCTGCTGCCTTTTTCAAGTTAGGCACAGATGTTGGGCATGTAGCAGGTGTACAAGCACCGTTAGGGCCTAAGTCTTCTGCACGGCTCACAAATGTTGTATGTAACATGTGATGTGCTTTATGGCTCATAGGTTTACCATCGAAGAACTCAGTATATAATTTTTGGATATCTGGATTATCACAAGCTGCTTTTACTTTTACTTCCGCATCACGAGTGTACAAGGAAGCAATACGAGCTTCACGAGCTTTATCAGCCATTGGTAATTTAACGCGTGGTTGACCACCACCACCGATACAGCCACCACGGCACGCCATTACTTCAATGAAGTCATAATGGATATTTTCTGCACGCATGCGTTCGATGAACTTACGCAAATTGCCTGTACCATGAACAGCCGCTACATGTAATGTTTTGTCCCCAATGACTACGTCTGCTTCACGAGCACCGTCCATACCACGAATTGCTTCGAATGGGATCAATGTTTGAGGTGCATCTTCACCAGTTGCTAATTTGTAAGCTGCACGCATAGCTGCTTCCATAACGCCACCAGTATTACCGAAGATGATACCACCACCAGATGCTTCACCCATCAATGGATCAAATGCAGAATCTTCTAATTCATCAAAGTTGATTTCTTCTGCACGTAACCATTTTGCAAGTTCACGTGTAGTAATACAGTAGTCTGTATCGCGCATTTCTGGTGCATCCCAGTATTCAGCAGAGGAGTTCATTTCGTCACGACGAATTTCGAATTTCTTAGCTGTACAAGGGGTTACTGCAACAGCAACGATTTGTTTTGCATCAATGCCCATTTTTTCAGCAAAATATGTTTTTTGTGTAGGCGCTTGCATTGCAATTGGACTCTTAGCAGTAGACAAGTTTGGCAAGAATTCTGGATAGAATGTTTCAGCAAATTTAACCCAAGCAGGGCAACAAGATGTGAATTGAGGCAATACGGAATCACTATTGATAACGCGTTCCAACAACTCAGATGCTTCCTCCATGATAGTCATGTCCGCACCAAAGTTTGTATCGAGAATATAGTCGCCACCTAATTTACGAAGAGCAGCTACCATTTTACCTTCTACGAATGTACCCGCATCAAGACCAAATTCTTCACCTAAGCCAACACGTACAGCAGGTGCAGTTTGGAATACAACGATTTTATTAGGGTCAGCAATAGCTGCTTTTACTTCATCAATTTCAGAGCGTTCATTGATGGAATCAAATGGACAAATAGATGCACATTGACCGCAATGAATACAAATTGGATGATCCCCATTTGTTGTTAAATCATAATAATCAAATACGCCCATGTCTACAGCACACGCTTTACGACATAAGGAGCAGTTTTTACATTTGGATAAATCTTGAACTAATGCAATATTGCCATCTTCAATTGGTACACGACGGTCTAAAAATTGGTACTTACTCATGAGTTCCTCCTACTTAGGTAACGTTGTTATCGTTAATCGATGAAATTATACTATACATTGTGATTTTTATCAATAAATTTACATGTAATTCCTTTGCATAACAGATATTAAAAAATCGCATGCTATAAGGAATTATAGGCGTTCTTCCAATTCCATCCACCGTTCTGTGAGCGCATCTATTTGGGATTGAGTCTCTTCTCGCTCAGCCATCAAGGATTGCATCTTCTCATAATCAGTAGCAACTTGACTAATCATGACATCGAGGCCCTTTACTAAATGCTCTAATTTAGGCAATTCCTCCATGATACTAGCATACTCCGCTTCTTCCGCTTTATTTAGCCCCTTCTTTGGTGCTTCTTTGAAAGTATCTCCCCCAGAAGTTGTAATGCTACTATCACTACCATCTGCTGAGTTTCCTAACGATGAATCATCACTAGCATTACTAGGTGCAGCCCCTTCCAATTTTTCATCTTTAGAAGTAACAGATGTACCTGTATTAGCCATATAAAATGGGCGCTTTCCAACGCTACTTTCATCTAAAGAATCCTTGTAATCAGAATAGGAGCCATGAACAATCTCAATATGACCATCACCACTGAACACAAAAAGTTTGTCCACAACGCGGTCTAAGAAATAACGATCGTGGCATACGGTGATAATGACACCACTAAAGGAGTCAAGGAAGTCCTCTAGTACCTCTAATGTAGGAATATCAAGATCATTGGTCGGTTCGTCTAGCAACAAAACATTAGGAGCGCTCATAAGCAATTTTAGTAGATACAACCGACGTCGTTCGCCACCTGAAAGTTTACGGATTGGCACACCATGTAGCTCAGGTGTAAATAGGAATCGTTCAAGAATCTGACCAGCACTCAATGTAGAGCCATCGCCCAACACCATATACGAATGGTCTTCCCGAATATAATCGAGAACACGCATATCTTCATCAAACTCTGGCAGTTCTTGTTTGAAGTGTGCAATGCGAACTGTCTCGCCTTTACCAATCGTACCGCTTGTAGGTTCATAGGTTCCATCAAGAATATTCATAAAGGTGGACTTGCCAACCCCATTAGGACCAACGATACCGATACGATCATGACGCACTACATGATAGGTAAAATCCTTAATCATAGGACGCTCACCAAAGTAGAATGCCAAATGTTCAATATCAAAGATGGTTTTCCCTAAACGCGTTTTTAAAGCAATAGGATCCATTTGATCCGGGCGTCGAATCTTCTCCATATTCTTAAGTTTTTCATAGCGGTCTAAACGAGCCTTTTGTTTTGTCGTTCTCGCCAACGCACCACGGCGTACCCATTCGATTTCTCGTTTTAAGAACTGACGACGCTTCTCTTCTGTAGCCGCCTCACGAGCCTCTCGATCAGCCTTTAAGGCAATAAACTCTTCGTAGTTGCCATCGTATTGATACATACGTCGATTCGATAATTCTAAAATCCCATTACATACAGAGTCGAGAAAATATCTATCATGGGTACTAATTAATAGTCCTCCTTGGCGAGCACTTAAATAAGACTCTAGCCAATCGATACTATCTTCATCTAAATGGTTTGTCGGTTCGTCTAGCAATAATAGATCACAAGGATATAATAATGCCTGCCCTAATGCAAGGCGACGCTTTTGACCACCAGATAACATAGCCACTTTTTGATTTACATCAGGAAAGCCTAATTTAGATAAAATAATACGAGCCTCTTGCTCCACTTGCCATCCATCTTGTTGATCCATCTGCTCCAAGGCATTCATGTAGTTACGAGATACTTTAGCATCCTCGCCACCAGTCTCTTGCATTTCGCGATATTCACGACTAATGCGCTCAAAGGATTGTACCATTCGTAAACGAGGATGATCACCATCAAGAACAGCTTCTAGTAATGTAGAATTCGGATCAAACTCAGGTGTTTGTGCTAAATAATGTATACTAGCCTTACCATTTCGCTCAATGGTCCCCTTATCAGGCTCCATTTGTCCTGCTAAGATTTTTAAGAAAGTAGACTTACCTGTCCCATTAATGCCCACAAGACCTAGTCGTTTTTCGGTGGTGAAAGTAATATTTACCTCCTTAAACAGCAGTCGTGTGCCATATGATTTTTCTATGTTTTGTAAACTAATAACGTTCATCGTATGCTCCTATTATGTCATTCTGATATTTATTATACTACACATTACCATTGACAGTAACAGGCCCCCTCAGTAGAATAAACGTAACGTATATATTCATGAGGAGGTCCACATGGCAGCAGATATCGTTTTAGACTTTTATGAAACTATCAACTTTGAACTTATCGATATCGATGGGTATGACACATTATTTACAGAGCTCTTGGAAGATGGCACCTATGCAACTGTGTCCGATGATGACGGTCATTTGCCAGAGGATTTAGAAACACCAATCGTATTCAATGTATACGACGATAATGACTCCTTCCAATGGAGTGTGACCCTCGATGATTCTTACCAACTAAAAGACTTGTTGGACAGTGCTGAAAGCACAGATGCATTCTTGGAAACACTTCAAAACATTCGACAAGAACATATTGAACAATACCAATAAAACAAAAGCGATGACCTATATAAGATCATCGCTTTTTTAATTTTATGATAGAACATATAACGTTGATATAGCATATAACGTTTATTGAACCAACATCGTTAATGAAACATATCGAGCTATATAGCTTTTACAATCACTATAATTCTGTAAATACTAAACTATTAACTGATAGATTGCTCTGCTTTCACTAATTCTACCGGCGTTTCAGCATCTAATATAGCTATAAGACTATTTACGATATTAGCCGCACCATCTACATGCCATTCACGAGCACGCTCAGACATTTGTTGAAGTCTTGGAGAGTTAATAAGAAGCGCGGTCACAACGTCTTCTAAGTTATGAATATCACGAGCCCAACGAGCACAACCTCGTTGTTCTAACAGCTCTGCATTGGCCTCTTCTTGCCCTGGGATGGCATTAAAGAATACCATAGGCAAACCAATAGTAACCGCTTCCATACATGTTAATGCACCAGGCTTTGTAACTAGCAAGGAAGACGACTTCATAAGTTCCGAAATATTCGTAGTATATCCGTATACAATGGTCTTAGTTCGCATAGATTCACTAAGGGTAACTAAGGATTCATAAAGAGATGTATTTTGACCGGCTACGACAGTAATTTCATCAATACCGTTTACTTCATCTAAATGTTTTAATGCCGTTTCTAGAGAACCTAAACCTAGGCCACCGCCCATAACGAGCACTTTTACCGGTTTCTCTAAGCTATATTCTTCAATAGCATCACGGAAGAAGGAGCGTCGTACAGGAATACCTGATACATGGATGCGTGATTTATCAATACCAGCTGCTACCATTTCATCTACCATCGATTCAGTAGCTACATAGTATGTATCAATTTGAGGGTATAGCCAAAATTGATGACTACTAAAGTCCGTCATGATAGCCACTAATGGTACATCGATATGTCCTTGGCGTTTTAAGATAGACGCTGCACCACATGGGAATGGATGCGTAAATACCATTACATCTGGCTCTTCTTGTTGTACCAATTTGAGCATGCGGCTTTTCAATAGGTATGATAATGCAGTTTGCATAATCGTACCTCGTTTTTCCCCTTTTGATACGCGATAAATCATATCATATAGCATCGGGAATACGTCAATCATCTTGATGTATGTGCCCTTGATCAAATGCTCTACAGACATGGTTTCTGTATCAAGAAAGTCCACATGAGTTATCGACGCTTGTGGTTCTTTCTCTTTCCAATATTCTTCTATGGCTCTGGCGGCCTGCATATGTCCTGTCCCAATAGAAGCGGACACGATGAGAACCTTCCGTGATCTTTCGTTATTCATAGTACACCCTTTCTCTGTGCATTATACCATAAATAGACGAAAAAAAGAGACCTCGAAAGGTCTCTTTCCAATCCATTAGGGATTATTTTTTGCGTTTTTTAGCTTTTGCAGCGTTAACTTGTTCTTTCAAACCTTTACCAGCTTTGAATGCAGGGGATTTGGAAGCTGCGATAGTGATAGTTTTACCGTTTTGTGGGTTACGGCCTTCACGAGCTGCGCGTTCACGAACTTCGAATGTACCGAAGCCGATAACTTGTACTTTACCGCCAGCAGCTAATTCTTCAGCAACTGTGTCAAATACAGCTTTTACCGCTTTTTCAGCGTCTTTTTTAGTTAATTCAGTTTTTTGTGCAACACTTGCGATTAATTCTGTTTTGTTCATGACAGAACCTCCTTAAAAATACTATACCTAAGAAGCATGCAAACCTCTAGGCTACTTTTCCTGCACTTTAGCCTCCTCCCAAAAAGCATCCAGCTCAGCTAATGAAAAGTCTTCCCATGAGCGATCGCTTTGGTTAACACAAGCTTCTACATGTAAAAAACGCTGTCGGAACTTTGTGTTTGTGCGATTTAGTGCATTTTCACCGCTTATTTTATACCATCTTAATAGATTAATCAAGGAAAAAAGCACATCTCCCGCTTCTTTTTCCATATTTTCTCTATCTTCTTGGGCAATAGCTTCCTTAAATTCACCCATTTCTTCGGAAACTTTCGCCCAAACTGGATCGAGCTCATCCCAGTCAAAACCTAGCTTTGCAGCCTTTTCTTGTAGTTTGTAAGCCGCTACTAATGCAGGTAAACCTTTGGACACACCATCTAATACGGATTTTTGTATATTTTTCTTTTCTTGTGCCTTTAATTCATCCCAACTGTATGATTTTTCATTATTTTCAGGGTCAAAAACATGGGGATGACGACGAATCATCTTTTCCGTCACATCGTGAATTACATCTTCTAATGTAAATTGACCGGCTTCCTCAGCTAATTGACTGTGAAAGACAACTTGTAATAACACATCACCTAGTTCTTCACGAAGATTTGGCATATCTTTATTATCGATAGCATCTACTACTTCGTAGGTTTCTTCGATGAAATATCGACGCAACGACTCATGAGTCTGTTTTTGATCCCAAGGACAACCATTCGGAGCACGCAAAGCTTTTACCACATCCACTAATGGTTGTACCGATATGGGCTTATCAGTATTGTTCTTCATATAGCTTAGCCTCCTCCTTATCTCGGCGAGCTTGCAAGCGCTTACCTATAACTGGGAAATGATACATATCGGTTTTTACAACGGCCTTTGTTAACCATAAGGATAAACCATATACAAATACCGCTACAATAATAGCTGCTGCTACGGCACCACCGTTACCGAACAGTTCTACAGTCGTCACATACACCACCTGTGTAGCACCGCCCATAGCCATAGCAGATACCACAATTTTTAATAGCTCTAATTTATTCAGTACGGATCCTACATATTTTTTAACAAATATATAGTTTATGAGTGCAGCAATGGCAAAGTTTAAATTCGTTGCCCATGCGGCACCATTAATGCCAAGTTCAATAGTACCTGTCAATTGATAGTCTAAGAATGTCTTAGCCAATAAGCCGATAAAAATGGCTACCATAGGAATAACAGTTCTACCTAAGCCCTGCAAAATGCCTGCTGTAATCTGTTGCCACCCTAAGAATATAATACTCAAGCTGATAACAGCAATAACAGGACCAGCGTGAGGCGTTGCATATATCAATTTAGATATAGGTGTCGCTAATACACAGAGCCCAATGCAGGCCGGTATAGTGAACATATTGGCAATCTTAATGGCTGTGCCGGCGCGCTGTACAATGCGGTGTACATCACCTTGGGCATGTGCCTCAGATACGGCTGGTACAAGGCTAGCCGCTAAGGATGTAGTCAAAATGATAGGCAACCCTATCAACGATGTAGCCATCCCTGTAAGATAGCCAAATTGTGTTGTCGCTTCATTGAGGTAATACCCGATATCCATCAATCTCTTAGGGACGATAAATGTATCGATAAGAGATACCATAGGCAACATAATATTAGCCATTGAAACTGGTATAGCCAAGCTAAATAGTCGTTTGACTACAGAGCTATTGCTTTCACCAATAGCATTTGGATTCTGCTGCGCCAACATTTGCGTCCGCACACGACGCTGACGATAGTAAAAGTAAATCAATACAAGCAATCCAGCTAATACACCGGGGAATGTAGCAAAGGTTGCACCACCAGCCGCCAAGTGTAGACCTCTATCAATGAAATAATAGGCTAAGCCCACCATAGAGGATACGCGGAAAATTTGTTCAAAAACTTGGCTAGTTCCCGTAGGCACCATGTATTGGAAGCCTTGGAAGTAACCTCTGAAGCAGCTCAAAATCGTAACGACGAAGATAGCTGGCGATAATAACTGAATAGCTAAGAGCGCCCGAGGATCTGTAATAATATGGGTATCTATGAGCCACTGTGCACTGCCGTATAAGGCTACACTAAATACAAGACCTAATAGTGTTAACACCTTTAACGATACGGAAAATACTTGTTGTACGCCCCGCATATCATCATTAGCTAGCTTTTCCGCAATCATAATAGATATGGCCACAGGGATGCCTGCCGCGGAAATACTAACGATAATTTGATAAATCGGATAGGCCATCATATATAGGCCAATCCCTTCACCACCGAGAACGCGTGCAATAAGGACTTTACTGAAAGCCCCAATAACCTTAACGATAATTCCAGCTAAGGTTAAAATCATAGCGCCCTTTAAAAATCGATTCATAGGCCCTCCTTAGACGATGATTTCTGGCTCAAAGCCTTCATCACCGCTTCCGTAATGGTCAAAATAGAACCTTTCATGCCATTGAGGCTCACATATAATGTAGCCGGCTTGGTATCTGCGAACTTCATCTTCTTCCAGAGATCTTCCCGTACAGCCCCCATATCCCAGTCGGCCATCTTGGAATCATCATGCCAATGAATGGTAAGTTGTTGATCTCTACGTACGATACTTTTAATGCCCAGTAATCGAGCTTGTTCTTTAATTTGAGCAATGCGCAACAAACGGTCTACCGGATCGGTTGGCGTACCGAAGCGATCGATGAGTTCATCAGTCATATCGTCAAGCTGTTCTTTCGATTTGATATGTAACAATCGTTGATATACAGAAATCTTACGGGCACTATCTTTGATATATGCATCGTCGATAAAAGCATCTACCTCTAAGTCGATTGCTGGGTCAATGGATACTTCCCGTTCAACCTCTTTATTTTGAGCCTTAGCAATGGCTTCTTCTAACATACTTACGTACATACCAAAGCCGACGGATGCGATATTACCATGTTGTTGTGAACCTAATAGATTACCAGCACCGCGAATTTCTAAATCGCGCATAGCTAATTTAAAACCAGCGCCGAGCTCTGTGAACTCTTCAATAGCTTTTAAACGCTTTTCAGCAGCCTCTGAAAGCATTTTATCAGGGCGATACATAAAGTATGCATAGGCCCGTCTACGAGAACGTCCTACGCGGCCACGCATTTGATATAGCTGAGATAAGCCTAAGCGATCCGCATCATAAATGATGATTGTATTCGCATTTGGTATATCTAGACCGGTTTCAATGATACTAGTAGACAATAATACATCATAATGGCCTTCATAGAAATCAGTCATGATTTCCTCAATTTGACGGCCTGTCATTTGACCATGAGCAATAGCGTAACGTAACCCAGGCAAGGCCTCTTCTAATAACTCACCCATGTGATTAATGGATGCTACGCGGTTATATACAAAATAAACCTGACCACCACGCGCCAATTCGCGCTTGATCGCATCGGCCACGAGGTTCATATCATATTCCACTACATAGGTTTGAACCGGCAAACGTTCTTCTGGAGGCGTGTTGATAACGGACATTTCTCGAACACCAACGAGGGACATGTGTAATGTCCGAGGAATTGGGGTCGCACTCAAGGTGAGCACATCAATATTATTAGCCCACTCTTTCCATTTTTCCTTTTGAGCTACCCCGAAACGTTGTTCCTCATCTACAACGAGCATACCTAAATCTTTGAAGACAACCTTCTTATTGAGCAAGGAATGTGTGCCGATAAGAACATCAATGGATCCATCTTCAACGCCTTTTAGAACTTGTTTTTTCTCAGCTGTACTGCGGAAACGATTGAGTACATCTACCTTGACCCCAAATGGAGCAAAGCGGTTCAAGAAGGTTTGGAAATGTTGCTGTGCCAAAACAGTAGTTGGAACAAGTACCGCTACTTGTTTGCCGCTCATAACAGCCTTAAAGATGGCACGCATGGCCACCTCTGTTTTACCAAAGCCTACGTCACCTGCTAGCAAACGGTCCATAGGAACTGGTTTTTCCATGGATGCCTTTATTTCTGCTGTTGCTTGTAATTGATCTTCCGTTTCTTCATAAGGAAATGCATCTTCAAATTCCTGCTGCCATGGTTGGTCAGGCAAGAATGCAAAGCCTTGCGTTATTTCACGCTGTGCATAGAGTTCAACTAACTTATCTGCTAAATCATCAATAGATTTCTTTGCCTTTGTAACAACCTTAGCCCAGTCACGGCCACCCATTTTATTGATGCGCGGCACATCCCCTTCATTACCAATATACTTTTGTAATTGATCTAAATTGTTGGCGGGTAAGAATAGTTTATCTGATCCCGCATAGTCAATTTCAATATAATCCCGATGAATCCCTTCTGTTTCTATCGTTTTAAGACCAATATACTTACCAATACCGTGCATACTATGTACAACATAGTCACCAGGTGTTAAATCGGTGAAATAATTAATTTCTTGGCCCTTTTTAGGCTTGTTCCGAAGTTTGCGTTTTTGCTGTCCGTAAATATTACCTTCAACGACCACAACGAGATGGCTATTAGGCAATTCAAAGCCATCGGTCAATAAACCTTGTAAGATAACTACCGTATTAGGCTTTGCAATCCACTCCGCACTATGAACAAAGGCAATACCTTCCCCTTCAAGAGCACGTTCAATCCCTTCTCTTCGTTGTTGGTTATTTAATACCAATACAACTTGATGGTTTAAACGATGCCATTGTTTAATCTCATCAGTTAATAAAGGAATTTGACGCTCAAAGCTCGTCATCGTCTTGCCTTGAATACCAATTGGGGTAAATCCAGCTAAGCCGATAGAACGTTGTTGCATAAATGTGAAAGCTACTTGATTCGTCGCTTCTACAGTACGTTGCAATTCACTCCAGTCACAATGATTTTTACGATGTGTTGGATCCTCCTTGAGGAATTTCTTTAATGCTTCCTGAATACGACCAGGCTCATCGTAAATGAGGGTGCCTTCTTTCACATATGATAATAAGGTGCAATCTGCATCACTTTTACCAAGAAAGAAAGGTGTCACTGTATAAGAATCAATTTGTTCAATGGAACGTTGGTTCTCCACAGAGAAGAACCGCAACGTATCAATTTCATCCCCAAAGAACTCAATACGTATCGGGTGTTCACTATTAACAGGATATATGTCTAAAATATCCCCGCGCACGGCAAAATGACCACGTTGTTCCACCTGGTCTACACGTTCATATCCAATTGTAACGAGCTGTTCAAGAGCTGTATCGCGTTCAATCGTATCATTCAAAGAGAAATGCAACGATTGTCCTTTTAAATATTGTGGAGATACCACATACTGTGTAACCTCTTCAGCATTCGCTATGACTACGGCAGGTTCTTGCCATGCAAGCAATGCTAAGGCACGCATTTGAGCCCCTTGGTCCTCAAGGCTACGAGCAATCGTTGTAAAGTCCACATGATCTGTTATAGGAAATGATAGGACAGGAATATTAGGCCAGAAAAAGGCTAAATCCCGTTCCCACATCTCTTTATGGTCCTTATCATGGACTACGATAACTACAGGCTTTGTAAGACCCATAGAAAAAGCTTGGTTTAAGAGGAAACTCTTTTGAGATCCACTAAGGCCATATATGACTGACTTTCCTTTCCGCTGAAATGCGTTTAGCCCATCCACAAAGGATGGGTTCTGTGAAAGCAGCTGTGTTAATGTATTATCCATACTGCACCATATAGTATTACTATGATTACTTAAATTAATAGTTCTAACCCATTTATTATAACATTTTTGGGCAAAAAAAATAGCACCTCTAAAGGTGCAATAAAGTTGGTGCGGGAGAAGGGACTTGAACCCCCACGCCGTAAGGCGCCAGATCCTAAGTCTGGTGCGTCTGCCAATTCCGCCACTCCCGCGTCTCAACTGAAATAATAATATCATGTATAGAATTCATCGTCAATCATTTTTTTAGAATTAACTTAAATTTCATGTATCCCCTAAAAATAAAAATTCTATTATATAGGTTAGCTATACACATTAGAAGTACTAGACATTAACAGGAGAATCAGAAAATGAAAAAGAGACTGACCCAGAATCCGAACTACTAGAATCCTGGGTCAGCCTCTTTTTTAGGATGATGATGAATAAATGCATGCCCTACATTTACCATAAAATATATTAACAGTCATAACACATGTCATGCTGGTAATACCAAGAAGGTATTATTCACCATGACCATGCCATCGACATTAAGGTCTTTCGAATACAATTTAAATCATCTCTGATAAAAATCGTATAGAACTAAAAAATCCTTTTTACGGGTACGTAAAAAGGAGCTACTAACTTCTCCTCCCTATCTCTCGTAGGTCAAATGGTGAATGTTGAATAGGCAGTTCTCCTGACTCGGCGTCATCGCTCATCTAGCCTTCCCAGTTTCCCAGTGACTTAATTTAGACTCGCTCAACCATACAGTGGCGGGACCGTGCTGGCATTTAACCAGCTTCTCTATTATGCTTTTCAGCACCTATTCCCAAATATGATGTTTTCTATGAGTTAATATTAACACCACTATCGTATTAAGTCAATTTATTTTTGTAATTTAATTTATTCATCTTTTATTCATCTATTGCCATATATGATATTTTTAATTACAATATAAAGGTATCTAAAAATAGGAGGAATCTATGTATATCGGAGATTTCATTAAAGAATATCGCGAAGCTAATGGTGTATCCATCGAAGATTTTGCGAACAAAGCAAGCTTAACAGTTACTGAAATTGAAGCATTAGAAAAAAACGTACAAGAAGATGGTACTGTAGTGCCTGTTGCAATGCGCCAGATCAAAGGTATTGCAGCAGCTATGAATGTACCAATGCCTGTAGTCATGGCTCAGATTCCTTCTGATCAAGAATTAGTTGTACATGTGGTTGCTGAATCCGATCAGCCACATGCGAAGTAATAAGGAGAATACATGAAGCGTAGTTTATTAATTGCAGCGGCTTTCACAATCTTAGGTATCCTCCCCTCTCAAGCAGTTAATATTGCTGATTTAGAGAATGCCAGAGGTTATGCCTACTTATATCGTATGAATGGCCAAAATTATTACGCAGAGCAACGCGTTAAGGTCATCGCAGGAGAAGGTAATAAATTTGAAATTGTAGCCCGTACATATAGTCACCAAGGTGCTCAATATTATATGACAGAGTATATAAATCATTATTACTTTGATCAAGATGCCGATACGATTCAATGGGTTCAAGAACAACGTAATATCATTGATGCCCGTACAGGCAGAGTATTACGTGAGGAAAAACGACCTAAAGCTAAATTAATTACCTTAAAACCAGATACATATGGTTATATGCAAGCTATCTACTGGAGAGATCTTGCTGTGGCTGCAGGACAGCTAAAATAAGGTAAAGCACTTAAGCCATAATCTAATTAGATTTAAATTATAAAAACTAAAAGACTCTACACAATTATGTGTAGAGTCTTTTTAATAGATAAATGGTGGCTTATAGGACAAAAAGTGTTGCTATTTCAGTCCCAAAGATTGGTAAATAGGCGATCATAATTATGTAAATCACT